>NZ_JBWKEZ010000002.1:165380-175852 GCF_056434525.1 Streptomyces sp. NPDC044002 | reverse complement strand
CCTCCCCCCCAGCACCCCCCACCCTCGGGGGAAAACCTCGCCGGGGGAGAGAAAACAACCCCCCCAACACCCCCCCCCCCCCCCCCACCCCCGCCCCCCCCCGTCTTCTCCTGCGCCCCCGGTCCCCGCGGCCGAGGTCCGCCACCGGGCGCGATGGGAGAATGGAGCCAGGAGGGCGGCCCCACGGCGGTCCGCGGGAGAGGGGCCGAGGAGATGGGCACGCGCGCCGAGAGGCTGACGTGGACGCGCAACGACGCACTGGTGGCGGTCGGCGCGGCCGCCGTGGACCTCACGGGCTTCGCCTTCGACACCCAGTTCGAGGGGGCCTCCCTGGAGGTCGTGGCGGCGTTCACCGTCGTGGCCTCGTCGCTCGCGCTGCTGGCCCGGCGCCGCCACCCGGTGGTGACGCTCTGCGCGGTACTGCTGCTGGGCGCGGTGGTGAACCTGACCGCCTCGGTGTCCCCGCACTTCGGCCTCACCCCGGCCGTGGCCCTCTACTCGGTCGCGGTGGCCTGCCGGCCCTCCGCCGTGGTGGGCGCGGCCCTGGTGACGGCTCCCCTCAACAGCCTCGGGCAGGGCGGCCTGCCCTTCGACCCGGGCTTCGGCCTCCTGGCCAACACGGGAGCCACCCTGCTCGTCGTCACCACCGGCCTCCTGGTCAGGCGCTGGCAGCGGGAGACCGAGGCCAAGCGGGCCCTGCTCGCCGAACGGGCGGTGGCCGACGAACGCCGGCGCATCGCGCGGGAGCTGCACGACATCGTCGCCCACCACATCACCACCATGCAGCTGATGGCCGGCGGAGCCCGCGCCAACCTCGCCCACGACCCCGAGGCCGCCCGCGAGGCCCTGGTGACCCTGGAGGGCTCCGGCCGGATGGCCCTCGGGGAGATGCGGCAGCTGCTCGACGTGCTGCGGGCCGGGGAGGAACCGGAGACCGCCGTGCCCGCCCCGCAGCCCGGAGCCGCGGACCTGGAGCGGATCGTCGCCGAGTCCCGGGCCGCCGGGTCGGACACCGAACTCACCGTCAGCGGCCCCGCCCGCCCGCTGCCGCCCACCGTCGGCCTGACGGTGTTCCGCGTCGTCCAGGAAGCCCTCACCAACGCCCGCAAGCACGCCGGAAACGCCCCGGCCCGGGTACGGCTGGCCTACGGGCCGGACGAGGTCGCCGTCGAGATCTGCGACGAGGGCCCCGCCGACGGCGCCGCCCGCCGCCCGTACCGCGCCGGCGGGTACGGCCTCATCGGCATGCGGGAACGCGTCGCCCTGCACGGCGGCACGCTGGAGGCCGGACCCCGCGAGGACGGCGGCTTCCGGGTCGCGGTCCGCCTCCCCGTACCCGACGCCCCCGAAGCGCACCACCAGCCCCACCCGCAGCGAGAGGAACTCCGCCGATGATCCGCGTGCTGATCGCCGACGACCAGCCGCTGGTCCGGCGCGGCCTGGCCCTGATCCTGGCCCCCGACCCCGGCATCGAGGTCGTCGGCGAGGCCGCGGACGGCGCCGAGGCCGTCGCCCTCGCGCAGGAGCTGCGCCCCGACGTGGTGGTCATGGACATCCGCATGCCCGTCCTCGACGGAGTGGCCGCCACCGCGCGGCTGGCCGAAGTCCGGCCCGGGACCCGGGTGCTCGCGCTGAGCACCTTCGACATGGACGAGTACGTGGTCGCCGCGCTGCGCGCCGGGGCCTGCGGGTTCCTGCCCAAGGACGTCTCCCCGGAAGAGCTGATCGCGGCCGTCCGCACCGTCCACACCGGTGAGGCAGCGGTCGCGCCGAGGCTGCTGACCCGGCTGCTCTCCACCTACGTACGGACCGTCCCGCGCGAGCCCCGTCCCGCCCCCGAGACCCCCGACGGACTCACCCCGCGCGAGCTGGAGATCTGGCGGCTGCTCGCCCGGGGCCTGGACAACGCCGCGATAGCCGCCGAACTGGACATCACCGTCTCCACCGTCAAGAACCACCTCACCGCCGTCTTCGGGAAGCTGGGCGTCCGCGACCGGGCCCAGGCGGTCATCGCCGCGTACGAGACGGGGCTGGTCGAGGCCGAGCGGAGGAGCGGTTGAGACCCAAGTGCCCGCAGACACCCGGAATTCCCCGGGCCCTCGCACCCCTGACCAGCCAGAACACTGGATGATCTGCCGGTGCGCGGGGGGCTCCGCCCATGGCACAGTGCCAGCAGCACAGCCGCCGGACCAGGGAGCCCCCATGCGTGATCCGCACACCGCGCCGCCGGTACTCGCCGCACCGGTACTCGCCGCGCAGGCCTCCCCGCTGCCGGCCTGTCCGCGGTGCGCGGACGCGCCGGAGCGGATCTCCTGGCGCCAGCGCCCGGGCGAACCGGTCGTCCTGGTCTTCGACCCCTGCGGCCACCGCTGGACGTCCCCCGCCCCGCCCGTCCTGGCCGTCACCTTCTAACGGGCTTCGAGCAGCGCGGCGATCCGCAGGGCGAACGCCTCCTCGCCGAGGATCTCGATCCCGGCGGCCTCGGCCTTGGCCACCTTGCTCCCCGCCTTCTCCCCGGCCACCAGCAGGGTCGTCTTCCCCGACAGGGAGCTGGAGGACCGGCCGCCGGCCCGCTCGATGAGCTCGCGGACCCGGTCGCGGGTGTCGTACGCGGCCAGCGCGCCGGTCATCTTCCCGGTGACCACCACGTTCTGCCCGGCCAGCGGCCCCGCCTCCGCCCCGTCCGCCGGGGCCGCGGCCGGGGCCTGCGGTTCGACCGGGACGACGCCCGCCGCCGCCAGCTTGTCGATGACCGGGCCCAGTTCGGCGACCTGGGCAACGATCGCCGCCGCCTTCGTCTCCCCGACCAGCTCCACGGCCGTCATCGCCGCCGCGTCCGCCGCCCGGACCGCCTCCATCGTCCTGAAGTGGCGGGCGATCCGCCGGGACATGCCCCGCCCGGTCCCCACCACGCCCAGCGCGCAGAACACCCGCGACAGCGGCAGGGCCTTCGCCGCCTCGATGCGCTCCGCCAGCTTCACGGCCCGCTTCTCGCTCCCGGCGGCCCGCGCCAGCGCCGCCGGGTCCAGGGTGAACAGGTCCGCCACGTCGCGCACGCCCTCCTCCTCGACCAGGGCCCGCACGTACCGCTCGCCCAGCCCGTCGATGTCGAGCTGGTCGCGCCCGGCGGCGTACAGGATCGCGGCGATCCGCCCGCAGTCGGCGGGCTGCGCGCACCGCCACCGCTCCTGCGAACGGTCGATCTCCCCCTGACAGCCGGGGCACACCTCGGGCACGACGACCGGCCGCTCCGCCCCGGTCCGCAGCTCCACCACCGGGGCCTCCACCCGGGGTATCACGTCACCGGCCTTGTAGACCGTCACCGTGTCGCCGATCAGCAGCCCCCGGCGCGCGATGTCCGCGGGGTTGTGCAGGGTGGCGTGCCGCACCACGGAGCCGTCGACCTCCACCGGCTCCAGCACGGCGGTCGGCGCGAGCACCCCCGTACGGCCCACCGCCCAGGTCACGTCCAGCAGCCGGGTCCGCCGCTCGACGGCCGCCAGCTTGTACGCGGTCGCCCAGTGCGGGTGGCGCGAACCGGTGCCGGCCGCCGCCTGCTCGGCCAGTGAGTCCAGCTTGACGACGACCCCGTCGATCCCGAAGGGCAGCCCGGCCCGCAGCCCCGCGATCCGGTCCACCTGCTCCTGCGCCCCGGCCGCGGTGGCCGCCACCGTCAGCCCGGCCGCCGTGTCCGCGGCCGTGCGGACACCGGCCGCCGCCACGTACGCCATGACCTCGGAGTGGGTGGTGCCCGGCAGGGCGGTGCCGCCCTCCAGTTCCACCGCCCCGAAGGCCCAGAAGCTCATCTCCACCGTGTACGCGCGCCCCTTGGCCCGCAGCGTGCCCGCCGCCCCGTTGCGGGCGTTGGAGAAGGGGCCCGCCCCGTGCTCCGCGCGCGTCCGGTTCGCCCGCTCGAACTGCTCCGCCGTCAGCAGCACCTCGCCGCGCACCTCGAAGGTGGCCTCCACGGCCAGCTCCAGGGGCAGCCCGACGATGGTGCCGATGGCGTGCGAGACGTCCTCGCCGCTGGTGCCGTTCCCCCGGGTGACGAGCTGGACCAGCCGGCCCGCGCGGTAACGGGCCGCCAGCGAGGCCCCGTCCAGCTTCGGCTCCACCGCGTACCCGCCGGTGACGGGCCCGCCCAGGCGCCTGACCAGCGAGGCCTCCCAGTCCAGCAGGTCCTGCGGGCCGAAGGCGTTGGCCAGCGACAGCATCGCCGCCGTGTGCGCCACCTCCCCGCCCGCCACGGCGCCGCCCGCGACCTTGCCCGTGGGGGAGGCCGGGTCCACGTGCTCCGGGTAGGCGGCCTCGTACGCCTGGATCAGGGACACGAGCAGGTCGAAGGAGGCGTCGTCGAGGGGGGAGTCGCCCGAGCCGTAGTAGGCCGCGGAGGCCTTCACGGCGGTGGCGATGGCGTCGGCGTACTCGTCACGGTCGGCCAGTGCCGACGCGGTGGTGATCGTCATGCCGTGATCGTCGCGCACGGGTCTGACAACGGCGGGGCACGGCCGTCCCCGGCGACCTCGTATCCTGCACCTGAACACACCTGTGATCAGCATCGATGAGCCGTGCCGCGCGACGGGCGCCGGCCGGCGGGAACGGGAGAAACCTGATGGACGTGCAGCACTTCGAGCGGATCACCGCGTTCATCGAGGCCCGGCTGACCCCGCTGTTCGACGCCGAGACCGGCAGCGAGCGCGGCTTCGCGATGGACGACACCTCCCGCGCCCTGCGCGCGCTGCGCAACAGCGTGCTGGAGGCCTCCGCGGTCAAGGGGCTCATCGCGACGCGGGAGACCGCCGAGCCGCTCCTGCGCAAGGTCATCGACCAGTCGGTGGAGCACCACTGGGACGTGCTGCGCGGCATCGCCCGCCAGTGGGAGGACCACGCCGACTTCCAGCGGGAGTTCAAGCGCCACGCGTGGGAGCTCGACGGGACCCCCGCCTCCGCCTGATCCGAAGGACCCTCCTACCGGCTGGGCGCGCCGCCGATCAGGTAGCCGACGCGGCGCTCCAGCCCGCCCCAGCGGCGGTCGTGCCGGTAGGCCCGCTTGATGGTGCGGGCCCGGGTCCTGGGCCGGTGCCCGTAGAAGCGGCGCGCCCACGGTGAGGCCGGGCGGGCCAGCCGTACCGCCGCGAACAGGGCGATCATCGGGACGACCATCCCGAACACCGCGAGCCGGGGCTTGCCCTTGAACAGGGCCACCGCGGCGAGCAGCAGGTTGAACAGCACGGTGGCGCCGAGGAACAGACGGTTCGCCTGCTGGTCCTCGGTCAGCCCGTCCACGCCCAGCGGCAGGAACCCGCACAGCAGCAGGCCGGCCAGGGCGGAGGTCATGACCACCACCTCGACGCTGAGGGTGCCCTCCTCGCTCCAGTAGACGTCGCTCAGGTGCAGGATCAGCGCGAACTCGTCCAGGACCAGGCCCGTGCCCATCCCGAACAGCACGGCCGCCACCCAGGACCCCCACCCCGTACGGCCGCCCGCGATCGCTGTGAAGCCGCCGACGGTCATCAGGACCACCCCGGGGACGCAGTGGTGCACGTGGAGGCCGCCCGGGGTGACGTTGCGGAAGGGGCCCTTTCCGGCCCGGATCATCCGGGTGACGATCCGGGTCACCACGAAGGTCACCACGAACGCCGACAGCGCCAGGAGCAGCGGCAGTTTCCCCGGCTCCAGGATGTTGCGGTACCACCAGTCGCCCATGCCGTCACCCTCCCGGCCCCGGCCGCCCCGCGCACCGCGAGCACCGCCGTTCGGGCGCCCCGGGTCAGGCCTTCGCGCCGGTCCGGTCCGGCTGCGCCAGGGCCTCGGCCTCCCGGGCGGCCCGGCGGCGCAGCGCGTCCTCGTCGGTGTCCGCGTCGTAGGAGATCAGCTTCGGCAGCAGCGCGGCCAGCAGAGCCACGGACGCCACGCAGGCGAGCCCGCCGCTCCAGAAGGCCGGCCGGGTGCCCGTCCAGCCCGCCATGGTGCCGGCCCGTACCTGCCCGAGCTGGGGGCCGACGCTGTACGAGAGCACCTCGATCCCCGCGAGCCGCCCCCGCAGCTCCTCCGGGATGGTCTGGTTCCAGATCGTGGACCGGCCCAGCGCGCTCAGCATGTCGCCGGCGCCCGCCGCCGCGAGGCACAGCAGCACCAGCCAGATGTCCGAGAACCAGCCGGCCGCCGCGATGGCGAGCCCCCACGCGGCCGCTCCGAAGACCACCAGCAGCCCGTGCCGGCGAACCCCCGACACCCAGCCGCTGGTCAGGCCCAGCACCAGCGAGCCCACGGCGCCCGCCGCATACATCAGGCCCAGGGCCCACACGGCGTCCAGCTCGTCGGCCAGGAACGGGAAGATGGCGTTCGGGAACGCGAAGAACATGGCCGCCAGGTCGACGGCGTACGTGCCCAGCAGCACCGGCCGGCTCCACGCGTACCGGGCGCCCTCGGCGATGCCCCGCAGCGAGGGACGCTCCGCGCCCCCGGCCGGCGGCGCCGGACTGAGCCGCGCGCACAGCACCACGGAGACGGCGAAGCCCGTGACGGTCACCGCGTACGCCGACGCGTAGCCGGCGTAGGCCACGACGACACCGGCCAGCGCCGGACCGGCGATCGCCCCGAACTGGTAGCGCAGCGCGTTGAGCGCGGCGGCCGCGCTGAGCTGGTCGTGCGGCACGATCCGGGCCATCAGCGAGTCCAGGGCCGGACGCTGGAGGCCCGTCAGCGCCGACACCCCGGCCGCCACCACGTACAGCGGCCACAGCAGCGGGTCCGGCAGCAGCGAGTTCACCAGGAGCACCAGCGCGAGCAGCCCGAGCCCGGCCTCGGTCAGCAGGATCAGCCGGCGCCGGTCCACCGCGTCGGCCAGCGCCCCGCCGTACAGCCCGCAGACCACCAGCGGAACCAGCTCCACCGCGCCCATGGCACCGACCGCCAGCGGCGAGTCCGTCAGGTGCTTGATCTGGAGCGGCAGGGCGATCATCGCCATGAGGGAGCCGAAGAAGGTGACCGTCCCCTGGAAGAACAGCAGCCGGAAGTCACGGCCGGAATACCAGGGGGACAGGTCGGGCAGCACGGAGGCCAGGCGGGATCTACTCACGGCCGACCATCCTGCGCGGCCGCCGGACACCCGGGCAACGCATTTTCGCCCCGGACGGGTCAAAACGGCACCCGGCGCGTGGCAGCGGCCGCCGCCGGTGGCACCCATGGGTCATGCCGCCGGTGTCCCCGTTCCTGCGTACGGCCGCCGCCTACGCCTGGCGCCTGCTGGTCGTGGGCGTGTCGGTCTACGCCGTGTTCTCGCTGCTCGGCCGCTTCCACGAGATCGGCGTGGCGCTCTTCCTCGGCCTCGTCGTGACCGCCCTGCTGTCGCCGCCCGTGCGGGGCCTGGCCCGGATCCTGCCCCGCTCCGCGGCCGTCGCCGTCACCCTGGTCGGCAGCACCGTCCTGCTGCTGGGCATCCTCGCGCTGGTCGGCGAAGCGGTGGCGGGGGAGAGCGCCACCCTGGTCCGGGAGTTCCGCGAGGGCCTCGTCAGCATCGAGAAATGGCTGGAGCGCCCGCCCTTCCGGCTGGACCCGGGAGCGCTCACCGACCTCCAGGCCAAGATCGGCGAGTACCTGTCCACCCACCGCTCGACCCTGCTGAGCACGGCGGTGAGCGGAGCCGGCCACGTGGTGCAGGTGCTCACCGTGCTGGCGCTCGCGGTGTTCTCCTCGGTGTTCTTCCTGCACGGCGGCGACCGCCAGTGGGCGTGGTTCTGCGCCCAGCTGCCCGAGCGGGCGCGCGGCCGCACGGCCCTCGCCGGGGCCGCGGCGTGGCGTACGTTCACCGGGTACACGCACGGGATCGTGCTGGTGGCGGCGACCAACGCGGTGCTCGTCGGGGTCGCGCTGTACTTCCTCGGGGTGCCGCTCGCCCTCCCGCTCGCCCTGCTGGAGTTCTTCGCGGCCTTCGTGCCCCTGGTGGGATCGCCCGTCGCCCTCGCGGTCGCCGCGGTGGTGGCGCTGGCGGCGCGCGGGCCGGTCATCGCGGCGGTGGTGATCGCGCTGATCGTGGTGATCGGGCAGATCGAGGGGCACCTGCTGCACCCCCTGGTGATGAGCTGGGCCGTGCGCCTGCACCCGCTCGTGGTGGCGGTCTCGGTCATCGCCGGGGCCATCGCGGCCGGGGTGGTCGGCGCGGTGGTCGCGGTCCCGCTGGTCTCGGTGGCCTGGTCGGTCCGCTGCGCGCTGCGCTCCGAGGCCGGCGAGCCCGGGGACGAACCGCGCCCGGAGCGGCCCCCGGAGCCGGAGCCGCGGCCGGACACCGGCCCGGACGGCTGATCCGCCCCCACGCGTCTACCGTAGGACGTGGAGGTGGTTGCCATGGCAGAGCACGCCGCCGGTGCGGCGGCGCGGAAGCTGGAGGACGGCCGGCTGCTCAGGGAGCTGGAGACCATCCACCGCACGCGCCACGAGACCCTGCTGCACGGCTCGGACGACGCGCTGGCCACGCACACCCAGCGGCTGAAGGAGCTGGAGGACGAGTACGTCCGCCGCCACCCGGACCGCGCCCGTACCGCGGGCCGTACCCGCTCGGGGGCCCGCGCCCGCACGCCGGGCGAGGGCTGAGGCCGCACCCCGGCGAGGGTTGAGGCCGCACCCCCGCCGCACCCCCCGCACGCTGGTCCGCCCCGCGAATGCGCGGGGCGGCAGTGGGCTTGTGCCCGGCGGCGGCCGGGTGAAACCCCGGCGGCGGCCGCCTTCCCGTACCCACCGGACGAGGACCCTCCTATGAGTCTTCGTTGCTCCGGATGAGACATCCTTGTATCATTCGGGGCGACGGAGACTCATTTTGGTGCCCAAGGCGCCCCCTCGAACGGAATCCCATGCACACCCCCACGCAGGACCCTCGCCGCTGGATCGTCCTCGCGATCCTCTCCGGCAGCCTCCTGCTCATCTCGATGGACACCACGATCCTCAACGTGGCCTTCCCCTCGCTCGTCGCCGACCTCCAGCCCGGAGCCGTGCAGCAGCTGTGGATCATCGACGTCTACGCCCTCGCACTGTCCGGACTGCTCGTCACCGCCGGAGCCCTCGGCGACCGCTGGGGCCGCAAGCGGCTGCTGATGGCGGGCTTCGGCATCTTCTCCGCCGCCTCGCTGATCGCCGTGTTCGCCACCGAGGCCTGGCACGTGATCGCCGCCCGCGCCCTCCTCGGCGTCGGCGGCGCGGCCATCATGCCGGCCACCCTCTCGATCCTGCGCAGCGTCTTCACCGACGCCAAGGAGCGCGCCTTCGCCCTCGCCGTCTGGGCCGCCGTGTTCGGCGGCGGCATGGCCTTCGGCCCCGTCGTCGGCGGCCTCCTCGTCCAGGATCACGGCTGGCACTCCGCCTTCCTCCTGAACCTCCCCGTCGCCGCCGTGATCGTCGCGGCCGGCCTGCGCTACCTGCCCGAATCGCGCGCCCCGCGCGGCGACGGCGCCTGGGACTGGTGGGGCGTCGGACAGTCCGTCGTCGGCATGCTCGCCCTCGCGGGCGGCATCAAGCAGCTCGGCAAGAGCGGCATCGCCGACCCGCTGCCCTGGGCCCTGCTCGCCCTCGCCGCCCTCGCGCTCACCGTCTTCGTCCGCCGCCAGCTGCGCCTGGACAACCCGCTGCTCCAGGTGCGGCTGTTCGCCAAGCCCGCCTTCAGCGTCGCCGCCACCGCGATCTTCCTGCCGATGGTCGGCCTGGGCGCGGTCCTCTTCCTCGTCACCCAGTGGTTCCAGTACGGCCAGGGCTACACCCCGCTGGAGGCCGGGCTGCGGCTGCTGCCCGCCCCGCTGGCACTGATCTGCGCGTCGATGGTGGCCCCGGCACTGATGCAGCGCCACCCCATCCGGCACGTGCTGGGCGCCGGACTCGTGGTCCTCGCGGCCGGCATGGCGCTGCCCTGGACCGTCCAGCAGTTCACCGAGCCCGGCTACCCGGCCTTCGCGGCGGGCCTGACCGTCATGGGGCTCGGCGCCGGCATCGCCACCACCGTGGCCTCCGTCACTCTCGTCTCCGCCGCGCCCGCCGACCAGGTCTCCAGCGCGGCCGCCATCGAGGAGACCTGCTACGAACTGGGCTCCGCGATGGGCGTCGCCATCCTCGGCAGCACCGCCGCCGCGCTCTACCGGGGCAACCTGCCGGTGCTCGGCCTGGACGCCCCCGCCGCGAGCGCCGTACGGGACTCGGTCGGCGAGGCGGCGCACACCGCCGAGCGGCTCGGCGGCGCGGTCGGCCAGGCCCTCCTGGAGACCGCCACGCACGCCTACACCCTGGCGATCACCCCGGCCTTCCTGATGGCCGGAGCCCTGGCCGCCGCCGCCGCGGCCACCACCTGGACGCTGATCCCGCGCGACCTCCGTCCCACCGAGAACCACTGACCGGCGCTGACCGGCCGGGACCGGGGGGGGGGGGGGGGGGGGAGGGGGGGGGGGGGGGGGGGGGGGGGGGGGGGTGGGGGGGGGGGGGGGGGGGGGGGT
>NZ_JBWKEZ010000002.1:51397-165371 GCF_056434525.1 Streptomyces sp. NPDC044002 | reverse complement strand
ACCCCCCCCCACCCTCCCCCCCCCCCCCCCCCCCCCCCCCCTCCCCCTCCCCCCCCCCCCCCCCCCCCCCCCGGGCCATGTGCGCCGGGGCCGCCGGCGCCGGGCCCAGGGTGGTCGTGCCCGGCGCCGCCCGGTGCCCGAGCCCGGTGCGGTAGGCGTCCATCGCCGCCTCCGTACGCCCCTCCCTGCGCAGCAGGTCGCCCAGCAGCCGGCACAGGTCCGCCAGGTCCCCGCCCGCCCCGCTGCGCTCCAGCAGCGCCAGCGCCCGTACGTAGTGCTCCTCGGCCGCCTCGGCGTCCCCGCGCTCCTCGGCGATCAGCCCCAGCAGCCGGTGCGCGCCGCCCGCGTGCACCGCGCCCGGGCCCGAACCCTCCTCCAGCAGCCCCGAGACCAGCCCGGCGGCCTCCTCGTACCGGCCCAGGCGGCGCAGCACATCGGCCAGCTCCACCTCCACCTGCGCGGTGTACAGGGCCGCCCGCCGCGCCGCCAGCATCTCCCGGGCGGTCCGCAACTCCCGCTCCGCCGCGTCCAGTTCCCCGTGCTGCGCCTGGACGTAGCCGCGCATCCAGTGGCAGTGCGCCAGATCGGTCCGCAGCCGCAGCTGGCGGTAGACCGCCTGGGCCTTCGCCAGGGAGGCGTCGGCGTCGGCCACCCGGCCCTCGGTCAGGAAGGTCCGCGCCACCTGCCGGTGCATCCCCGCCACCAGCGCCGGATCCCCGACCTGCGGAGCCAGCGCCAGCGCCAGCTCCGCCGCGTGGGCCGCGCGGGCATGGGCGCCCATGTCGATGTACGGGCCGATGACCGCCGAGTACAGCAGCACCAGCGCCTCCGGGTCCCCGAGCCCGCCCGCGTTCAGCGCGTCGATCGCCGACTCCAGCAGGTAGCAGGCGTACCGCAGCTCCCCGGCCAGCAGGTGGGCGACCGCGCGGCCCCGGACCGCCCGGGCCCTGCGGGGCAGCGGCTGGTCCGCCAGCAGCACCTCCGCCGCCTCGAAGTGCCCTGCCGCATCCGCCAGTTCCCCGGCCTCCAGCGCACAGTCGCCGAGGCCGAGCAGCGCCTCGGCCCGCTCGTCGGCCAGCTCCAGCCGCTCGGCCTCGGCC
This sequence comes from Streptomyces sp. NPDC044002, assembly GCF_056434525.1. Lineage (NCBI taxonomy): Bacteria > Bacillati > Actinomycetota > Actinomycetes > Kitasatosporales > Streptomycetaceae > Streptomyces > Streptomyces sp. NPDC044002. The sequence goes on along the minus strand of NZ_JBWKEZ010000002.1, from coordinate 164,271 downwards.
AGCAGCCGCCGGAACTGCGCCGCGGCCTCCCGCGCCGGGCCGGTGGCCAGGGCGCGCTGGGCGTCGGTCAGGGCGAGCCGCAGCTCGGTGGCCAGGTGGGCCGGTCGGCCCGTGGCGAGTTCCTCGTACGAGGTGCCGAGCCGCCCGGCGAGGAAGCGCAGCGCGGTCTCGGAGGGGCGCACCTTGCCGGACTCCAGGGTCGACACGTACGCCGGGGTGTAGGCGGGCTCCGCCAACTGCCGCTGGGTGAGCCCGCGTTCGGTACGCAGCCGCTGCACCCGGCGTCCGATCTCGGCCGGCTCGTCCATGAAATCCCCCTGTTGTCACCCTGCTCGTACCAACTCCCCAGTATCGAACCGGAGTCGGCCATTGCGCACGGTCCGGCGCGCCGCCTAGTTTAAGCAGCCGGTTCAACAGAGTTAACCGATTGCTTAACAGCCTGCCCGACTCCTTTTCCCCACGGAGGACTTCATGAGGCGAACCGCCCGGCCGACCCTGCGCACGGCACTCGCCGCGGCCTGCGCGAGCGCCGCGCTGCTGGCCGCCGCGACCGCCCCCGCGGCAGCCGCCGACCCGCCCCGCCCGGCCGGCGTGCGCGTCGAGATACCCGGGCCGGAACACGGCGGCGACGCCGGATCCGGCCACGCCCTGGTACCCGCCGCCGGGCGGGCCAAAGCCGCGCCCCGCCTCTCCGAGGCCGCGCGCGCCGCCGACGGCCAGGTCACCAAGATGATCGACAACGGCCCCACCGCGGACCGGCTCGACGTGGTCGTCATCGGCGACGGCTACACCGCCGGCGAACTGGACCGCTTCCACGCGGACGCCCGCGCCAAGTGGGCCGAGGTCACCGCCGTCGAGCCGTACACCACCTACCGCGACCTCTTCAACGTCTGGACCGTCGACGCCGTATCCGCCCAGTCCGGGGTCTCCGGCGACCCGGGCCCCGACACCGTCCGGGACACCGCGCTCGGCTCGTACTTCTGGTGCGAGTCCATCGAGCGGCTGCTCTGCGTGGACCAGCCCAAGGTCGACGCGTACGTCTCCAGGGCCCCCGCCGCCGACCTGGTGATCGTCCTGGCCAACAGCGCCAAGTACGGCGGCGCCGGATACAACGAACCCAGCGCCACCCTCGGCTACGAGGGCATCTCCACCGCCTCCGCCGGACACCCCAAGTCCGGGCAGGTCGCCATCCACGAGACCGGCCACTCCCTCGGCAAGCTCGCCGACGAGTACTTCTACCCGGGCGTCCCCGGCTACGAGAAGTACACCGGCACCGAGCCGGGCGACCCCAACACCTCCACCCTCGACGCCTCCCGGATGGCCGCGGAGCGGGCCAAGTGGTACCGCTGGCTCGGCGAGACCTCCCCCGACGGCGGCACCGTCGGCGCGTACGAGGGCGGCGGCTACTACGTCACCGGCCTCTACCGCCCCACCGACAACTCCCTGATGCGGGTCCTCGGCAAGCCCTTCAACCTCCCCGGGGTCGAGGCGATGACCACCGGCTTCCACCGGCACGCGCGCCTGGCCACCCCGCTCACCCCCACCGACCGCACCCTGCGGCTGCGGCACACCGCCAAGGTGGCCGTCCCCCGCCTCCACGGCCCCGACGGACGGCAGTTGGAGGTCCGCTGGTACCTGGACGGCCGCGAGCTCAAGCGGTTCGCGGGACGCACCGAGGTCCGGGTCGCCGAACTGTGGCTGCTCGACCTGCGCGGCCACCGGCTGTCGGTGGACGTCGCCGACCGCACCCCCTCGGTCCGCGACCCCGAGGCCGCCCGCGCCCTGACCTCCAGCCTCACCTGGGACGTCCGGCTCTGAACCCCCGCTCACGGAGCGGGCGGCTTCGCGGCGGCCAGGGAGTCCCACAGGGCGCAGTGGTGCGCCGCCGCCGCCGCGTCGGCCGGGCGGATGCCGCCCGGTCCCGGCGCCAGCTCCAGCACCGAGGGGGCGCCCGGCGCGAACCGGGGCCAGGCGGGGGCGCCCGGCACGTCCGGCGCCCCCGTGCGGGCGAACCGCGTCCAGTAGGCGGCCATCCGCGCGGACAGGGCCCGCTGCGGCTCCGCCAGCGGGACGGTCGTGAACAGGTAGGGCAGTTCGAAGCCGTGCGCCGCACCGAACGGGAAGCCGGCGAGCTCCGGCAGCCCGGTGAAGTTCGGCGCCCCCCGGTCGGCGAACAGGTACTGGTACGCCGGCACGTGCCGGGCCAGCGCCCGCCCGTCCCGCAGCGTCGGGCAGGTGAAGGAGGCGTCCGTGAGCAGCGCGGCCCACGCCAGCGCGGGCGTCGCGAAGCCGTCCGGGGGGTACGCCGCCCCCACCTCGGCGGCCGCCGCGCCGAAGGAGGTCCGCAGCCGCGCCCGGTAGCCCTCCTCGCCGTCCACCGGATACGCCGCCAGCGTCTGCGCGAGAAAGAGCCGCATCTCGTCGAGGTTGTTCCCCTGGACCACCGGCACCCGGTGGAACCGCCCCGCCGCCAGTGCCCGGGCCGGTTCCAGCGGCAGCAGGGCGTTGCCGTACGCGACCCCGGAGAACCGCTCCATCAGCTCCGCCGTCAGCAGCCGGCCCGTGTCCAGGGCGCGCAGGCAGTCCAGCACCCGGCCCTCCGGCCGGCCGCCGCAGCCGAGCGAGGCGGCCGCCGCCGTGCCGGCCGCGACCGTACGCCGCTCGGGCACGAAGGGCTCGTACGTCCCCACCGACGGCAGCAGCGCGTACGGCGGCATCGTCGTCGAGCAGGAGCCGCTCTGCACGACCGCCCGGTGGAAGAGGCCCGCCGAGGCGGGGGAGACCAGGTGCGCGCAGACGCTCAGCGCGCCCGCCGACTCCCCGAAGACGGTGACCCGGCCCGGATCACCGCCGAACCCGGCCGCGTTCGCCCGCACCCAGCGCAGCGCGGCCTGCTGGTCGGCCAGCCCGAAGTCCGGGGCGCCGCCCAGCTCGGGGTGGCCGAAGAAGCCGAAGACGCCGAGCCGGTAGTTGACGGTCACCACCACCACGCCGCTCGCCGCCACCAGCGGCTCCGGCCGGTACGCGTCCCCCGAGCCGAAGCGGAAGCCGCCGCCGTGGAACCACACCATCACCGGCCGCGCCCGCCCCCGTCCCGCAGGGGCGGTGACGTTCAGGAACAGGCAGTCCTCCGACCCGGCCGGCCCGCCCGGCCCGAGCGCCGGCAGCTGCGCGCACCGAGCCCCCGGCGCCCCGGCGTCCAGCACCCCCGCCCGGCGCGGCGCCGGCTCCGGCGGACGCCAGCGCAGCGGACCGGTCGGCGCCGCCGCGTACGGGATTCCCTCGAAGGTGTCGTACGCCCCGTGCGCGCGGCCCCGTACGGGCCCCTCGGCGGTCCGCACCACCGGCGGCCCACCGGCTCCGGCCACCGCCACCGCGGCAGGCGGCCCCGAGGCGGCGGCACAGAGCATCAGCAGGACCAGCGCGGGCAACAGCGCGCCCAGCAGCCCGCGGTGGACGCGCCCGCGGCGGGCGGGACGGGAATCCGGCACGGCTGAGGCCTCCTCGACGAGTCGGTCCGGCCACTGTGCGCGCCCCGGTCGCGCCCGGCCCGCCTTGCCACCGGCGTGTCCGGCCAGGGGCGCGGACACGCCGGGGAGACCCCCGTTTGCCCGCCCCGAATGGCGCAGTCGCGGCCGGTGCCGCTGAATGTAACAAAGCGTGCGCTTCCCATGACGCACGATGACCGGCGCGCGATGCGTAGACCCGCGCGTCGGCGAACGGAGCTTTCCATGAATGACCCCAGCACCCTCGCGGCGGCGGACCACGGCGACCGCGACGGGCTCCCCGCCACCCCGGACCCCACCGACGGACCCGCGACCCCCGCGCCCCCCACCCCCGACGCCGCGGCGGACCCCCCGTCCGCCGGCCCGGCCCCCGCCGGACCGGACCCCGCACCCCGCCCCGGAGCCGACCCCGACCCGCACCCCGCCCCGCACCCCGAGCCGGTCCGCACCCTGCTGGAAACGGCGGCCACCTGCCGGCCCGTCGAGGAGGTCACCGCGCTGGTCAGCCTCCTGAAGGAGAGCGGCCGGCTCGACAGCCCGGGGCACGACGCGCTCCGCGCGGCCGCCGTCACCCGGCCCGTCGACGACGTCCGCCACATGGTCGCCCTGCTGGGCGAACACCCCCTGGAGGAGGCCGAGGCCGACATCACCCTGCGGGCGGCGGCCGTCGGCCGGCCCATCGAGGACGTGGCCCTGCTGGCCAGCATCCTCGGCCCCGACGGCACCCCCCGCACGGACCGGCCCCCCGCGCGGGCGGCCCTGCCCCCGCCGCCGCAGGACCCGCCGTCGGCGGCGGCCGCCGCACCGGAGCCGGTGCGGGCCCCCGCCGCCGCCCCGCCGGTGCCCGTTGCCGTCGCCGTGCCGGCCCCGCCCGAGGAGGACTGGGCGCGCGTTGAGCCCGACCGGGTCCCCGCCGCCGCCCCGGCGGTGGGCGCGCTGGGCCACGTACTGCGCTGGCCGACCGCCGCCGCGCTGCTGCTGTGCGGGGTCCTCCACCTCCCCGGCAACCTGGCCCGGCCCCCGGCACCCGAGTCCCTGGCCGCGCTCGCTGTGTCCCTGCTCTGCCTGGCACTCGGCGCCCTGCTCGCCGTACGCGACACCCCGGCGGTCTGGCGGGCGGCGGCGGTGGCCGGGCTCGCCGTGGTCACCCTGCACGTCGTGGGCGGCCTGGTGCTCTTCGACCCGCTGGACGGCGCGCTCGGCGGCCCCTACGAGTGGTCCGGGGTCACCGCCGTGCTCTGCGCCGGCACCGGGGCGGTCCTGGCCGGCCTGGCCCTCACCTACCGCCGCCCGCCCGCCGGCACGGGAGGCTGACGACCCGCCCTGACCCGCCCGACGGGGCCCCGGCCGCTCACCGCGCGGCCGGGGCCCCGTCCCGTCCCGTCCGCCTAGGATCCGGTCCAGGCGAGCAGCCGGCCGGCGGGCCAGGTGTTGACCACCCGGTCCTCCGGCACCCCGCACTCCGCCGCCCGTGCACAGCCCAGGATCTGCCAGTCCAGCTGGCCGGGGGCGTGCGCGTCCGTGTCGACCGCGAACAGGGTGCCCGCCGCGACCGCCATGCGCAGCAGCCGCCGGGGCGGGTCGAGGCGCTCGGGACGGCTGTTGACCTCCACGGCCGTGCCCGACTCCGCGCACGCCGCGAAGACGGCCTCCGCGTCGAACACCGACTCGGGGCGCGTCCGCCCCGTCACCAGCCGGCCCGTGCAGTGCCCGAGGACGTCCAGCAGCGGATTGCGCACCGCCTTGAGCAGCCGGCGCGTCATCGCGGGCGACTCCATCCGCAGCTTCGAGTGGACGGACCCCACCACCAGGTCGAGCCGCTCCAGCAGCTCCGGCTCCTGGTCGAGCGAGCCGTCGAGGAGGATGTCGCACTCGATCCCGGTGAGCAGCCGGAACGGTGCCCACCGCGCGTTCAGCTCCGCCACCACCCGCAGCTGCTCGCGCAGCCGCTCCGGCGACAGCCCCCGGGCGACCTTCAGGCTCGGCGAGTGGTCCGTCAGCACCGCCCACTCGTGCCCCAGCTCCGCCGCGGCCCGCCCCATCGCCTCGATCGGGCTCCCGCCGTCGGACCAGTCCGAGTGCAGGTGGCAGTCCCCGCGCAGGGCGGCGCGCAGCGCGGTGGCGGCCGGCGAGGGGGGCGGGCCCGGCGGCATCGCCGCGGCCTCCTCCTCAAGGGCGCCCAGGTACTCGGGGATCCGGCCGGCGAGCGCCTCGCGCACCACCTTGGCGGTCTTGGGACCGATGCCCCTGACCGCCTCCAGGGAGCCCGCCGCGGCGCGCTCGGAGGTCTCCCGTTCGCCCAGGTGCGCCACGGCCGCCGCCGCCGTGCGGAAGGCCCGCACCCGGTAGGCCGGTGCCTGCGCGCGCTCCAGCAGGAACGCGATCCGGTCCAGTGCCGCCACCGGGTCCATGGCGCACCTCCTCCCGGACCAGTCTCCCCGCGGGGCCGGGGACCGGCGAGCGGACCCGTCAGCGCGGGCCGTCCCCCTCCGGGGCGGGCGGGCCGACCCGCTCCGTCAGGGTGAACAGGGCGCCGTCCGGGTCGCGGAGCAGGAGGGAGCGCTCGGTGCCGTCCGAGGTGACCACCGACACGGCGCGCCCGCCGAGGTCGAGGGCCGACTCCACGGCCGAGTCCAGGTCCGCCACCCGGAAGTGCACATGCCAGCGGGGCCGCGTGTGCGGGGCGTAGGCGCCCTGCTCCACCGGGCCGCCGTCCAGCCGGGCCACGGGCTCCCCGCCCTGCCGCAGGACGACCCGCTCCTCCTCGTACGAGACCTCGCAGCACCCCTCGCGCCCGGTGGCCCACTCCAGCACCTCGCCGTAGAACAGCGCCGCGTCGAAGGCGTTGCGGGTCCGCAGCTCCAGCCAGGCCGGGGCCGGCCCCTTGCCCACGCGCCAGCCCGAGGAGACGGGCCCCTGCCAGACCCCGAAGACCGCGCCGTCCGGGTCGGCGACCAGCGCGGCCCGCCCGCCCCCGGGGAAGGAGACCGGGCCCACCGCGACCGTGCCGACGCGCTCGCGGATCCGGGCGGCCGCCACGTCCACGTCGTCGACCGCGAAGTACGGGGTCCAGGCCACCGCCACCGCCAGATCCGTGGCCAGCGCCCCGATCCCGGCGACCGGTACGCCGTCCAGCACGGCCACCGAGAAGGCCGAGCCCAGCCGGGCCCGGCGGAAGCTCCACCCCACGACCGCCGCGTAGAAGCGCTGGGACGCCTCCAGGTCGCGGGCCATCAGACTCACCCAGCAGGGGGCCCCGAAGACGTCCTTCGCAGAAATTTCCACAGCACAAGGAGTAGCGTCCGCGCCCCCTCGCCGCAGCGCAGGCGCGCCCGCCGGTCACCACCAGTACGCGGGGTACCTCGGAGCGGTGCGGCGGATGCGGGAGCCGGCGTAGCCGGTGAGGACCAGCAGCACGGTCGACCCGAACAGCAGGGGGACGAACCGGGCGGGATCCGGGCTCTGGAGCACGGTCACCACCGCCGTGGCCACGGCCGGGGAGTGCGGGGTGCGGGCCAGCGTCAGCAGGGCCAGGGTGAGTCCGGCCGCCAGGGCCGCCGCCCAGGCGCTGCTGCCCGCCACGGCCAGGACCGCGAAACCGGCCGCCGCGCCGATCAGGTGCCCGATGACCACCCCGCGCGGCTGGGCCAGCGGCAGGGTGGGGGCGCTGTGCACCAGCGCGGCGCTCGCGGCCAGCGGGGGTATCAGCACCGGCTCGTGGATCATCGCGCCGATCCCCACGAGGCCCAGCAGGACGGTGGTGGCGGCGCTGACGCTGTGGACGGCGGCGGCCGCGCTCGGCCGGGCCGGGGCCCGGGGCGTGATCAGGCGCCTGCGGGGGGAGGGGACGGGGGCGGGGGCGTCGCCGGGGGCGTCGGCGACGGGGGTGGTGCTGGGGTGCATGCGGGGGCAGGTTTCCGGTACGGGCGGGGCAGGGAGGCAGGAGCGGCCGTGCCCGGACGGTGATCGACCGTCGGCCGGGCGTGGGGTGTCCGATCCGGATGAGGACGGCGCAATCCGGACACGACCCTATCGCCCGGGCCCCATGGCGATACCGCCGGGGTGTGGCCGGGTGTGACCGGGTGTGACAGGAGGGACTGCGGGCAGTCGGAACACAAACAGCGGATCGGCCGGAAACGGTCGGCCGTGATCGTGTATGACTGCGGAGGCACGAGCTTGCGGCAGGGAAGGACAGCAATGACGACGCACCCCCACCTCGCCGGGATCCTCACGGACCTCGACGCGGTGATCGCCGAAGCCCCCGCCGACGCGACCGGCGCCCTGTGGCGGCTGACCGGAACCGGGCGCGGTCTGGACGCCAACCTGATCCGGCTGCGTCCGGGAACGGTCATCGCGGAGCACGCGGAGCCGGCCCTTGACGTCCTGCTCGTCGTGGTGGAGGGCGGCGGCCGGATCGACACCGAGGACGGCCCGCACCGGCTGCGCCCGCACACCGCCTGCTGGCTCGCGCGCGGTGCCCGGCGCTCCCTGACCGCCGGCCCGCACGGGCTGGCGTACCTCACCGTCCACACCCGGCGCCCCGGCCTCGGCATCGGCACCGCGGGCCGGGCGGCGGGAGCCGCCGAGGGCGGGGAGACGGCGTGCCTGCTGCACCGGGTCTGCCCCGACTGCGGCCGGCTCGCCACCGAGCCGGCCGCCCGCTACTGCTCCCGCTGCGGCACCGCCCTCCCGGACTGACCGCACCGGACGCCGGGAGGTGCGGTCAACCGCGGCGGCCCGGACCGCCCCTCACGGGCCACGCGGGCCCGTTCGGCGGCGGCGGACACCCGCCGGCCCCTACGCTCGGAGCGGACACCCGGCCCCACCCGGCCCCCTTCTCGGAAGGCAGGTCCCCATGCCCAGCACCCAGGTGCCCGTCATCGACCTCGGGCCGTGGCGCTCCGGCGACCCCGCCGCCCGTGCCCGGACCGCCGCCCGCGTCGACGAGGCGCTCCAGACGGCCGGCTTCCTGCTGGTCACCGGGCACGGGGTGGATCCGGGACTGCCGGCCCGGATCCGGGAGGCCGCCCGCACCTTCTTCAGGCTGCCGGCCGGGGCGAAGCAGCCGTACGCCGTGAGCGTGGGCGGGCGCGGCTGGCTCGGGCCCGGAGCGGAGGCCAACAGCTACGCGGAGGGGATGGCCTCGCCGCCCGACCTGAAGGAGTCCTGGTCCTGGGCGGCCGAGGACCCGACGGGGGTGCCCTCGGTGGACGCCGAGTGGTTCCGCCCCAACACCTGGCCCGCCGAGGTGCCGGCGCTGCGGCCGCCGGTGGCCGAGTACCTGGCCGCGATGCGGGCCCTCTCGGACGAACTGCTGGAGCTGCTCGCGGTGGCCCTGGCCCTGCCCGAGGACCACTTCACCCGCCACACCGGCCACCCCACCTGGGGGTTCAACGTCAACTGGTACCCGGGCGCGGAGGTGACCGGCGAACCGCTGCCCGGGCAGTTCCGCATCGGGCCGCACACCGACTTCGGCACGGTGACCGTCCTGGACCGCGAGCCGGGCGCGGGCGGCCTGCAAATCCACACCGACGAGGGCGGCTGGCAGGACGCCCCCTGGGACCCGGCGGCGCTGACCGTCAACATCGGGGACCTGCTGGCCCGCTGGACCGGGGACCGCTGGCGGGCCGGCCGCCACCGGGTGCTGCCGCCGCCCGCGCACGCCCCGGCCGAGGAACTGGTCTCCCTGGTCTACTTCTACGAGTGCGACGCGCACACCCGCGTCGAGTCCCTGCCCGCCCCGGTCGGCAGGGTGGCGCACGAGCCGGTCGACTCGCACGTCTACCTGCGGGCGAAGCTCGACGCCATCACGGTGTCCTGAGGGCGGGCTCCTCCGCGGTCCGGGCGGGGCCCGATTACCCCTGGTCGGACCCCGTTCGGCAGGATGTGGGCATGACCGAGATCCGCACCCCCCGCCTCCTCCTCCGCCGCTGGACCGACGACGACCTCGTCCCCCTCTCGGAGATCAACGCAGACCCGGACGTGATGCGCTGGACCGGCGACGGCTCCGCGCTCGACCTGGAGCAGACCGCCGACGCCATCGAGCGCTGGGAGGAGGAGTGGGACGACGAGGGCTTCGGCCTGTTCGCCGTCGAGCTCCTCGCCTCCGGCGAGCTGATCGGCGCCGTCGGCCTGACCGCCGCCGACGACCTGCCCGAGACGCGGCACCAGGTGCAGATCAGCTGGCGCCTGGGCCGGGCCTTCTGGGGCCAGGGCTACGCCTCCGAAGCGGCCCAGGCGGCCCTGGAGTTCGCCCTCCAGGACCGGGGCCTCGACCGGGTCGTCGCCGTCAACCGGGTCGGCAACGAGGAGTCCGCGAACGTGATCCGCAAGCTCGGGATGGAGAGCGACGGGGAGGCCTCCGACCCGGAGACCGGTGCCCGCCTCACCCTGCACAGCATCGACCTCACCGAGTACGAGGCCTGAGCGCCGTCCCAAAGCGGGGCTTTGTGAAGCCATAAGATCCGATTATGGGGTCATAACCCGGGGGCGGGTGCCGGGTTAGGGTGGCCTTAGTTTAGGGTTTCCTTGATCAGTCAGATTGTCGGTCGAAGGGAACCCAGTCATGCCTCGCTCTCTGCGGGTAGCAATCGTCGGTGCCGGCCCCGCCGGAATTTACGCGGCCGACGCGCTGCTGAAGTCCGAGGCGGCGGCCGACCCCGGTGTGTCCATCGACCTCTTCGAGCGGATGCCCGCGCCGTTCGGCCTGATCCGCTACGGCGTGGCTCCCGACCACCCGCGGATCAAGGGCATCATCACCGCCCTGCACCAGGTGCTCGACAAGCCGCAGGTCCGCCTGTTCGGCAACGTCGACTACCCGAACGACATCTCCCTCGACGAGCTGCACGCCTTCTACGACGCGGTGATCTTCTCCACCGGCGCCACCGCGGACCGCGAGCTCGGCATCCCGGGCGTGGACCTCGACGGTTCCTACGGCGCGGCCGACTTCGTCTCCTGGTACGACGGCCACCCGGACGTGCCGCGCACCTGGCCGCTGGAGGCCGAGAAGGTCGCCGTCCTCGGCGTCGGCAACGTCGCCCTCGACGTCGCCCGCATCCTCGCCAAGACCGCCGACGAGCTGCTCCCGACCGAGATCCCGCCGAACGTCCACGACGGCCTCAAGGCCAACAAGGCCCTCGAAGTCCACGTCTTCGGCCGCCGCGGCCCGGCCCAGGCGAAGTTCAGCCCGATGGAGCTGCGCGAGCTCGACCACTCGCCCAACATCGAGGTCATCGTCAACCCCGAGGACATCGATTACGACGAGGGCTCGATCGCCGAGCGACGCAAGAACAAGCAGACCGACATGGTCGCCAAGACCCTGGAGAACTGGGCGATCCGCGACGTCGGCGACCGCCCCCACAAGCTGTTCCTGCACTTCTTCGAGTCCCCGTCCGAGATCCTCGGCGAGGACGGCAAGGTCGTCGGCCTGCGCACCGAGCGCACCGAGCTGGACGGCACGGGCAACGTCAAGGGCACCGGCCGGTTCACCGACTGGGACGTCCAGTCCGTCTACCGGGCCGTCGGCTACCTCTCCGACGAACTGCCCAAGCTGCCCTGGGACGTGGAGTCCGGCACGGTGCCCGACGAGGGCGGCCGCGTCATCGAGAACGGCGAGCACCTCGCCTCGACGTACGTCACCGGCTGGATCCGGCGCGGCCCGATCGGCCTGATCGGCCACACCAAGGGCGACGCGAACGAGACCGTCGCCAACCTGCTGGCCGACCACGCCGAGGGGCGTCTGCTGACCCCCGCCACCCCCGAGCCGGAGGCGGTCGAGGCCTTCCTCGCCGAGCGGCGGGTCCGCTACACGACCTGGGAGGGCTGGTACAAGCTGGACGCCGCCGAGAAGGCGCTGGGCGAGCCGCAGGGCCGCGAGCGCGTGAAGATCGTGGAGCGCGAGGAGATGCTCGGGGCCAGCGGCGCCTGAGACCTGGGACCACGGGTGGGGCCCGCCGTCGGCGGGCCCCACCGGCGTGTCCGGGGTCAGTCCCGGATCGCGGTGATCTTCCGGGTCGCCAGGTCGGCCTGGACGTGGACCGTGGTGGTGGCGTTCCCGCTCCAGGTCAGCGTCACCGCGGCGTTGGTCTTGCCCATCCCGCTGTCCACGGACGTCACCTTCCACTTGAGCGGCACGTTCTGGGCGCGCAGTACCCCGTCCGCGTGGTTGGCGTCCTCCCACTGCCGCAGCTCCCGCCGGAGGGGCTCGGAGAGGTAGAACGCGCGCAGCCGGTCGGCAGTGGCGCCGTCCCCGTCGTAGACCGCGTCGACGTACGCGCCGTAGAAGTCGGCGATCCGGGTGAACGCCCCCTCCGGGCTGCCGGAGACGGACGGCGGCGCGGCCGCGGTCGCGGATGTCCCGGCGGCGACGGCCAAGGACAGGGCGGCCGCCCCCGCGGCGGCGGCGAGGGCGACGGAGGTGAAGCGCTTGGTCGGGAGCTGGAGCATCGGTCGTTGCCTTTCCCCGGGATCGCGTGCCGGTACGGTTCCCGGCTGCCCTGGATGACGGGCCCCGGACACCGGCCGGTTCTACTTGTCCCGGAAATGGCGAGATTTCGCCCGTACGGGCGATCCGTTCCCCCGGATCCGCGCGACGGCGGAATGCGGCGTCCCGGCAGGAGGTTGCGACGGACGCGATAACCGACTCCGTACGCACTGGAGGGCTCATGAAGATCGGCATCATCGGCGCCGGGAACATCGGCGGCAACCTCACCCGCCGGCTCGCCTCGCTCGGACACCAGGTCTCGGTCGCCAACTCCCGGGGCCCGCAGACCCTCACCGCCCTCGCCGAGGAGACCGGCGCCACCCCCGTCACCGTCGCCGAGGCGGCGCGCGGCGCCGAGATCGTGGTGGTCACCATCCCCTTCGGGAAGGTCCCCGAACTGCCCGCCGGACTCTTCGACGGGGCGGCCGAGGGCTTCACCGTCATCGACACCGGCAACTACTACCCGAAGCACCGCGACGGCCGGATCGCCGGCGTCGAGGACGAGGGCCTGACCGAGAGCCGCTGGACCGAACGCCACCTGGGGCACCCGGTGGTGAAGGCCTTCAACGGCACCTACGCGGCGGACATCATCGACCGGCCGCGGCCCGCCGGGCACCCCGAGCGGATCGCGCTCCCCATCGCCGGCGACCACGCGGAGGCGAAGGCGGCGGTCCGCGCGCTCATCGACGAGCTCGGCTTCGACACCGTCGACGCGGGCGGCCTCGACGAGTCCTGGCGCCAGCAGCCCGACACCCCCGTCTACGGGCTGCGCGGCGGCGTCGAGGCCGTGACCAAGGCCCTCGCCGAGGCCTCGCCCGTCCGCACGGACGGGTTCCGGGGATGATTCCGTACACTCGATCGACGTAACGCTCTGCATTTATGCAGTAGCCCTGTGCTACGGTCCTGGCAGTTGCAGGTGTGGTTCCCAGAGATCTTCGGACGGGGTCAATCATCACGGCGACGCCGGGCCCGCACAGTGCGGCTCCGGGTACGGCCCCGAAGGAGAATCGATATGGCGTCCGGCACCGTGAAGTGGTTCAACGCGGAAAAGGGCTTCGGCTTCATCGAGCAGGACGGCGGCGGCGCCGACGTGTTCGCCCACTACTCGAACATCGCCACCCAGGGCTACCGCGAGCTCCAGGAGGGCCAGAAGGTGGTCTTCGACGTCACCCAGGGCCAGAAGGGCCCGCAGGCCGAGAACATCGTGCCCGCCTGAGTCTCCGCCCGGTTTCCCCGCGCCGCCGGGGTCCGCACCCACGGGTGCGGACCCCGGCGGCGTGCGTTCCGGGCCGTTCCGGGCCGTTCCGGGCCCGGGGAGCGGGCCCAGCGGGCAGACTGTCCCGCGTGACGACAATGAGCAAAGGCGCCAACCTCCCGGTCGCCGCCGCCTCCGTCAGAGCAGTGCTCGGCTGGTCGCCCGGGCCGGGAGTGCCCGACGTGGACGCCTCCGCGCTGCTGCTGGCCGGTACCGGACGGGTCCGCTCCGACGGGGACTTCGTCTTCTACAACCAGCCGCGCCACGCCTCCGGGGCCGTGCGCCACCTGGGCAAGCGGCCCGGCGCGGACACCCTCGACGTCGACCTCGCCGCCCTGGAGGGGGACGTCGAGCGGGTCGTGCTCTGCGCCTCCGCCGACGGCGGCACCTTCGGCCGGGTCCCGGGACTGCACCTGTGCCTGCTCGACGCCGTCTCCGGCGCCGAACTGGCCCGCTTCGACATGGAGGCCGGGCCGGAGACCGCCTTCGTGAGCGGCGAACTCTACCGGCGGGCCGGGGCGTGGAAGTTCCGGGCCGTCGGCCAGGGGTACGCGAGCGGGCTCGCCGGACTCGCCACCGACTACGGCATCACCGTGGACGACGCCCCGCCGCCCGCGGCCGTCCCCGCGCCGGCCCCGCCGCCGGCCACCGCTCCCGCTCCCGCCGCCGCTCCCGCTCCCCGGCCGGTGCCGACCCCCGCGCCCGCGGCGGCCCCGCCGGCCGGTGAGGCGGTCGTACGGCTGGTCAAGGGCGAGGAATGGCTCCCCGAGGACATGCGGGGGCGGCTGTCGCTGCGCAAGAAGCAGGTCGCCGTCAGCCTGAGCAAGGCCGGCGCCCAGGGGGTCACGGCCCGCGTGGTCCTCGTCCTCGACGCCTCCGGATCGATGAGCACCCTGTACGCGCGCGGCACCGTCGCGAGCGTGGTGGAGCGGATGGCGGCCGTCGCCGCACAGCTGGACGACGACGGCGAGATGCAGGCCTGGACCTTCGCCACCAACCCGGCCCGGCTGCCGGACCTCGCCATCGGCGACCTGCCCGAGTGGTTGCGCCTGCACGTGCGCGTAGGCCAGATGAGCGTCTTCGGCCGCAGGAAGCCGCCCAAGGGCCTGGTCGCCGGCCAGGTCGACATGCGGCACGTCGGCTTCCAGAACGAGGAGCAGAAGGTCATCGCCGAGGTGCGGGACTTCGTACGCTCCCACCCGGTACCGGCCCCGACCCTGGTCCTGTTCTTCTCCGACGGCGGCGTGTACCGCAACAACGAGATCGAGCGGGAGCTGCGGGCGGCCGTGGAGGAGCCGGTGTTCTGGCAGTTCGTCGGACTGGGCCGGGCCGGCTTCGGCGTACTGGAGCGCTTCGACACCATGCCCGGGCGGCGCGTCGACAACGTCGGCTTCTTCGCCGTCGACGACATCGACAAGGTCTCGGACCAGGACCTGTACGACCGGCTCCTGTCGGAGTTCCCCTCCTGGCTGCGGGCTGCCCGGCAGGCGGGCATCCTGCGCTGACCGACCGTCGGCCGCCGGGGGAGCAGCAACGTTTCCCCGGGTGAAAGGTGCGGCCGGTCGGGTGAGCCAGAGCCCACCGGCCTGTCGCGCGGGGGGCTCCGGCGACTAGACACCTTGACTGTGATCAAGGAACTCCCCGGGTCCCGGACGCTCCGCCGCTTACGCCGGTCCGGACGGCCCCCGGCCGCCGGCGCGATGACCGGCGCGGGCGCGGTGCCCGGCGCGACCGCGGCGGCAGCCGGCGCGTCCGCCCCGGCGCGCGCGCTCGCGGTGGCCCGCGCGGCCGTGGCGGTCCGCGCGTCCGCCCCGGCCCGCGCGTCCGCGGCGGCCTGCGCCGTCCTGGCGGGCTTTGCGGTCCTGGTGGGCTGCGCCGCGAAGGCCCCCGCCCCGGGGCCCGTTCCCGGCCCCGATCCCGATGAGCTGATCAAGGCCGCCACGCAGCGCCTCACCGACGCGTGCCTGACCCGCCAGGGACTCGTACCGCCCCGCGCCGGTCCGGGCCGCCCGCGCGACGCCGGCGACCGGCGGGTCAGCGCGGCCCTGTTCGGCGCGGGCCCGGCGGAGCTGTCCCTCGCGCTCCCCACCGGCCACGTCGTACGCGCCCACACCGACGGCTGCCTCGCCGCCGCGCAGCAGCGGCTCTACGGGGACCAGCCCGGCTGGTTCCGCGCCTCGGTCGTCGTCAACAACCTCCGGCCCGAAGCCGACCACACCCACCGCGGCCTCGCCGAGGTGCGGGCCCGCCACCGTGCCGAGATCGCCGACTGGGAGCGGCTGCGCGCCCGCGCCGTCACCGAAGCCACGACCGTGCTCACCTCACCACCACCGAAGGGAAACCCGCCCGCATGAAGCGCTTCACCACCCTCCTCGCGACCGCCCTGGTCGCCACCGCAGGGATCCTCGCCACCTCGGCCGCCGCCGAGGCGGCGGACTGCCGCAGCGGCTACTTCTGCGTCTGGACGCACGCCAACTTCGACGGCATGAAGATCGAGCACAGCGGCGACGACCACTGGTGGGAGGGGGACATGTTCAAGCAGGACTCCTCCTGGGCCAACCACGGCGTCTCCGGCCCGGGCGTGCCCGACCACGTGAAGGTGTACCAGGGCCGCGAGCTGACGGGCCGGGTGACGCTCTGTCTGGCCCCCGGCCAGGAGGTCGGCTACAACGGCGGTGCCAACGACCAGGGCGGCTCCCACACCTGGTCCACGGGCTGCTGAGGCCCCCCGGATAGGCTCGGTCCCGGCCGCCCGGGTCCGTACCGCCCGCCGGGCGGTACGGACCCGAGGGAAGGAACCCCCGCCATGCCCGGCCCCGCCGAGATCCGGATCCTGCGCGCCGCCGACCGGACGGCCGCCCCGTGGAAGAACGGCGGCGGCGTCACCCGCGAGATCGCGGCCCGGCCCGAGGGCGCGGGCACCGCCGACTTCGCCTGGCGGATCAGCCTCGCCGAGGTGGCGGCCGACGGACCCTTCTCGGCCTTCCCCGGCGTCGACCGGATCCTCACCCTGGCCGACGGGGCGGGCATGGACCTCACGGTCGGCGGCGCCCGGCGGGTCGTCGACGAGCGGTACGCGCCGCAGCACTTCCCCGGGGACCTGCCGACCGACTGCCGGCTGCTGGGCGGCCCCGTCGTGAACTTCAACGTGATGTACCACCGGGACCGGGTCCGGGCCCGCACCGCCGTCGTACGGGGCGAACTCGCCCTCACCGCGCTGCCGGACGAGACCCTGGTCGTCGTGGCCCTGGAGGGTCCGGCGGCGCTCCACCGCCCGGGGTTCCCGGACGCCCGCACCGAGCTCGGCCCCTACGACGCCGTTCTGCTGCGGGAGTTCCCGGCCTGTGTGATCCGTACCGAGGGGTGGGTGGCCATTGTGGGAATACACGCCATCGACAGGCTGAATTGAGCCACCAGCGGATGGATTCAGGTCAATAAAATTACATGTATTGGTCAAGGGACGGTAAAGCCGGATACCGTCGCGCATGCTTTCGAACATACGCACGTCGAACATTTCTCCTGAGGTCGCTTCCCCCAACACCGCCGTGCGCGGGGCTGGTTCGCCGAGCCGTCGCGCCCTGCTGCGCACCGCCGTGGCCGGCACCGCGACCGCGGGGTCCGTCCTCGCCCTGGGCTCCGCCTTCCCCGCCTCCGCCGCCCCGCCCGCGCCGGCCACCGGATCCCGCCCCAAGACCCCCGAGCAGGCCCTGCGCGAGCTCGCCGCCGGCAACCGGCGCTGGCGCACGTACCGTCAGGAGCACCCCAACGAGTCGCCGTCGACCCGGCTGCGGCTCGCCAAGGGGCAGAGCCCCTTCGCCATCGTCCTCGGCTGCGTGGACTCCCGGGTCCCGCCGGAGCTCGTCTTCGACCAGGGCCTGGGTGACCTGCTGACCGTCCGCTCGGCGGGCGAGGTGCTGGACGAGGCGGTGCTCGGCAGCGTCGCCTACGGCGTCCTGGAGCTCAAGATCCCGCTGGTGCTGGTCCTCGGCCACCAGTCCTGCGGCGCCGTCGGCGCGGCCGTCCACGCCGACGAGACGGGGGAGCGGCTGCCCGCGCACATCCAGTACCTGGCCGACCAGATCCGCCCGGCGATCGACCGGAGCCAGCACGGTGACGCCCGTGTCCGCGCCACCATCGACGCCCACGCCCGCCGCACCCGCGAACGGCTCGCCGCCGAACCGGACCTGGCCCGCGCCATCTCCGCCGGGAAGCTCGCCGTGGCGGCGGCCCGCTACGACCTGCACGACCAGCGGGTGAGCACCCTCAACTGACATCCGGCGGGGGAGGGGTGGCGGGTTCCGCCGTACGCCGGGCAGAATCGAACGGTGATCACGACCGAAACCGAGACGGACCCCTTCGACGAACACCGGCGGCTGCTGTTCGCCACCGCCTACCGCATGCTGGGGACCGTCAGCGACGCCGAGGACATCGTCCAGGACGCCTGGCTGACCTGGAACAAGGCCGACCGCTCGGAGGTCCGCCACCCCAAGGCGTACCTCGTGCGCACGGTCACCAACCTGTCCCTGAACCGGCTCACCTCCGCCCGCGCCACGCGGGAGGAGTACGTCGGTCCCTGGCTGCCGGAGCCCCTGCTCACCGAGCCCGACGTGGCGCAGGAGCAGGAGCTCGCCGAGAGCGTCTCCACGGCGATGCTGGTCGTCCTGGAGACGCTGGGCCCCGTGGAGCGCGCCGTGTTCGTGCTGCGCGAGGTCTTCGGCTACTCGCACGCCGAGATCGCCGGATTCCTCGACCGTCCGGAGCCGGCGGTCCGGCAGATCTCCTCCCGGGCCCGCAAGCACGTCGCGGAGCGCCGCCACCGCTACGACTCCGACACCGCGCAGCGCGAGCAGGTCACCCAGCGGTTCCTGAAGGCCTGCGCCGGGGGAGACCTGAACGCCGTCCTGGAGATGCTCGCCCCCGACGTCACCGCCTGGTCCGACGGCGGCGGCAAGGTCACCGCCGGCCGCCGCCCGCTGTACGGCCAGGACCACGTGGGCCGTTTCCTGATCGGCGTGCTGTCCAAGCCGGCCATGGCCGGGGTCACCGTCGTCCCGGCGGTCATCAACGGCGAGCTGAGCGTCCTCGCCCTGGCCGGGGGCGAGCCGATCGGCTCGCTCACCTACGACCTGGAGGGCGGCCTGATGCGCAACATCCGCATCCAGGTTAACCCCGACAAGCTGGCGGGCCTGCGCCGCTGACGCGCCGTCAATCCCCCGGGCCGGGCTCCCCGGCGCGCCGCAGCGTGCCGAGGGCCCGGTCGAGGCGGGCCCGGCGGGTCTCCGGGGTGAGGGCCTGGAGCAGGGGCAGTGCCAGCTGGTAGCGGCCGCCCCGGTCGAGGGCCTCGAACGCCGCCCGGGCCCGTGGGTCCGCCTCCAGCGCGGCCGCCAGGTCGGGCGGGACCGCCGCCGTGCGCTGGGACTCGTACGCGGCCGCCCACCGCCCGTCGGCCTGTGCCCTGTGCACCTCGGCGAGCCCCGGTTCGCGCATCCGGCCGGCCGCCGTCAGCTCCGCGACCTTCTCCACGTTCACCCGCGACCACAGGCTCCGGGCGCGGCGCGGCACGTACTTCTGGAGGTAGTGCCGCTCGTCGTGCGAACGCCGCTGACCGGAGATCCAGCCGTAGCAGAGCCCGATGTCCACCAGCTCGTCGTCGGTGACCGACGGGATGCCGGACTTCTTCTTGGCCACCTTGATCCACACGCCCTCGGCGCGCGTGTGGTGACGAGCCAGCCAGCCCTCGAAGGCGGCGGCGTCCGCGAAGGTGACGACCTCCACACCGTTGATCTCGTCCATGCGGGTCAGGCTAACCGCAACCCCGGTCCGGAGAGGCCCCGTTGGCCGCCCGCGCCCGCTCCTCGATCGCGGTGATCAGCGCCTCGACCCGGAGCCGGAAGATCTCCTCCTCCGTCACCGCGGCCAGTTCCCCGCTCAGCCGGGTGATGTTCGGGAAGCCGCCGGGGTCGACCAGCCGGTACTCGCGGCTCCAGGAGGCCTCGTCGGCCTCCCGCACCTCCGGCGGGAACAGCAGGTAGGCGGCGCGCTGGCCGACCCAGGCGAGGATGGAGTCGCCGACCATCCGGTAGTGCGCGGCCGCCTCCGCCCCTTCCAGCCCGGCCTCCCGCACCGCGCCGAGGATCAGTTCCACGACCCGGAACTCGTTGGCGCGGCGGGTGGTCCGGCTGGCCATGGTCGAACCGACCACCGGGTACTTGAGGGCGACCTCCAGCGACCCGGCGGCCAGCGCCCGCAGCCGGTCCTGCCAGCCGAGTCCCTCCGGGATGCCGGCGAGCACCTCGCCGAGGGTGCGGTCGGCGACGGACAGCAGCAGCTCGTCCTTGTCGCGGAAGTGGCGGTAGACCGCCGTCGGATCGGCGCCGAGCTCCTCACCGAGGCGGCGGACCGTGAAGGCGTCCTCACTGCCGCGCGCCGCGATGCGCAGGCTCGCGTCGATGATCGCCTCGGGGGTGAGCTGGCTTCCGGCCCGCTTGGAGCGGCCGGGGGCGTCGGGTGGCTTCGGCATGGTGCGGCCAGTGTATCGATCCGGCACGGAGTCAGCGCAACACCGTTGACAACACTGTTGCGCTCCCGTTCACTCCTCCTCAACCAGCAAGCCGAGCGGGCCCCGCCCGCCGAGCCGGAGGATGCGCGATGGGCAGCAGCAGTCAGCGGGCCGACACCGTCTTCGTGGGAGGGAAGGTCTTCACCGGCACCTCCCGGGCCCCCGTCCGGGCGGCCGTCGCCGTCGGGGGAGGGAAGATCCTCGCCGTCTCCGACGAGAGCGCCGTACGCTCCCTCGCGGACCGCGCCACCGAGGTCGTCGACCTCGCCGGAGGCCTGCTGCTCCCCGGCTTCCAGGACGCCCACGTCCACCCCGTGGTGGCCGGCGTCCAGATGCTCGGATGCGACCTCGGCGAGGCCCGCTCCATCGGCGAGTACCTCGCCGTGGTGGCCGCCTACGCCCGCAAGCACCCCGAGGCGGACTGGATCCGCGGCGGCGGCTGGTCCATGGACGCCTTCCCCGGCGGCACCCCCACCCGAGCCATGCTCGACGCGGTGGTCCCGGACCGGCCCGTCCTGCTCACCAACCGCGACGGCCACGGCGCCTGGGCCAACACCCGCGCCTTCGAGCGCGCCGGAGTCGGCCGCGACACCCCCGACCCGGCGGACGGCCGCATCGAGCGGGAGCCCGACGGCACCCCGGCCGGCACCCTCCAGGAGGGAGCCATGGAACTGGTCGCCCGCCACGTGCCCAGCGCCACCCCCGAGGAGGCCCACGCCGGCCTGCTCGCCGCGCAGCGGCACCTCTTCTCCCTCGGCGTGACCGCCTGGCAGGACGCCATGATCGGCGCCTTCCCCGCCCAGCCCGACAACTACGGCGTCTACCTGCGCGCCGCCCGCGAAGGCTCCCTGAAGGCCCGCGTCGTCGGAGCCCTGTGGTGGGACCGCGAACGCGGCCTGGAACAGATCCCCGAGATCGAGGAGCGCCGCCGGGGCGGCCGCGTCGGACGCTTCAACGCCACCAGCGTCAAGATCATGCAGGACGGCATCGCCGAGAACTTCACGGCGGGCATGCTGGAGCCCTACCTCGACGGCTGCGGCTGCGCCACCGCCAACTCCGGGCTCAGCTTCGTGGAACCGGCCCTGCTCGCCGAAGCGGTGCGGATCCTCGACCGGTCCGGCTTCCAGCTGCACTTCCACGCCCTCGGCGACCGCGCCGTACGGGAGGTCCTCGACGCGCTGGAGGCGGCCCTCGCGGCCAACGGCCCGGGCGACAACCGGCACCACCTCGCCCACCTCCAGGTCGTCCACCCCGACGACATCGGGCGCTTCGCCCGCCTCGGCGCCGCCGCGAACATCCAGGCGCTGTGGGCCGCCCACGAACCGCAGATGGACGAGCTGACCATCCCCTTCCTCGGCGAGCGCCGGGCCGCCCTCCAGTACCCGTTCGGCGACCTCCAGCGCGCCGGCACCCGGCTGGTGGCCGGCAGCGACTGGTCCGTCAGCAGCCCGAACCCCCTCTGGGGCGTCCACGTCGCCGTCAACCGGACCGTCCCCGCCGGCGAGGCCGCCCCCGGCGAGGTCCGCGAGCCCTTCTTCCCCGAGCAGGCCCTGACCCTCGCCCAGGCCCTGACCGCCTACACCGCCGGCAGCGCCTGGGTGAACCACCTCGACGAGGTCACCGGCACCGTCGAGCCGGGCAAGTACGCCGACCTCGCCGTACTCGACCGCGACCCCTTCGCACTGCCCGCCGAGGAGATCGGCGACGTACGGGTGCTCCGCACCTACGTCGACGGCGAACCGGTCCACACCGCCGCCGGCTGAACCCCACCCCGCCCGGTCCCCGCCCACCCCTCACGGAGGCAGACGATGCCATCACCCCGACCGAGAGCCGCCCTCCCCGGCAACGGACGCGCCCGCCGCGCCCGCCGCACCCTCGCCGCCGGCCTCACGGCCGCCGCCCTGCTCCTCACCGGCGCCTGCAGCGGCACCGCCGGCCCCCGCCCCGGCACGGCGGACTCCCCGGAGCTCACCGACCGGACCCCCGCCGCCGCCGGGAACCTGGACGCCTTCACCTGGTCGACGTACGCCGAGCCGACCAGCATCGACTACGCCCGCTCCTTCGACTTCCCGCCCAACCAGATCCTCGCCAACGTCTGCGAGAGCCTGCTGCGCTGGAACCCCGACCTCACGACCTCCCCGAACCTCGCCGCCTCGTACGCCAACCCCACCCCCACCACCTGGGTCTACACGATCCGCCCCGGCGTCCGCTTCCACGACGGCACGCCCCTGACCGCCGACGACGTCGTCGCCTCCCTGCGCCGCAACCTGGACCCGGGCGCCGCCAGCGTCTGGGCCTCCACCTTCCGCAACGTCACGTCCGTCGACCGGACCGGGGACATGGAGGTGACCGTCACCCTCGCCAGACCCGACTCCGCCTTCAACCAGTACCTCGCCGCCGGCCCCGGCACGGTGGAGTCCGCCGCCACCCTCGCCAAGGCCGGCAAGGACTACGGGAACCCGCAGACCGGCGTCAACTGCACCGGCCCCTTCTCCTTCGGCTCCTGGACCTCCGGCCAGTCCCTCACCCTCAAGCGCTTCGACGGCTACTGGAACCCCGAACTCAAGGCGAAGTCCGGCGAGGTGAAGTTCGTCTTCCTCGCCGACCCGACCACCCGGGTCAACGCCTTCCAGAGCGGCGAGGTCGACGGCGGCTGGATGGTCCCCGCCGGCGCCTACGCACAGCTGCGCTCCGGCCAGGCCGGAACGCTCTACTTCGGCCGCAACACCACCGTCGCCGACGAGGTCGTCGCCAACCTCAAGGGCCCCCTCGGCGACGCCCGCGTCCGCAAGGCCCTGCTGATGGCCACCGACCGGGCCGGCATCGTCAAGGCCGGAGCCGGCGGCGTCGGAGAGGTCGCCCACTCCCTGGTCACCGACAACCTCTGGAGCACCGCACCCGACACCACCCGCGAGGCCGTCCTGAAGGAGGTCCCCAAGATCCCCTACGACCCCGCCGGCGCCAAGGCGCTCGCCGCCGAGGCGGGCGTGTCCGGACAGGAGGTCGTCCTCGCCACCAGCGCCGTGGACTCCCAGACGACGATCATCACCCAGGCCGTCGCCCAGGCCGCCACCGCCATCGGACTCAAGCCGCGCATCGAGACCCTCTCCGCCGAGAAGTACTCCACCCTCTTCACCGACCCCGCCGCCCGCGAGGGCATCGACCTCTTCCTCACCTTCTGGTACACCTCCATCACCGACCCCCTCGACATGTACGGCTCCCTCCAGACCGGCAACTTCAGCAACTACGGCGGCTGGTCCGACCCCGCCTTCGACGCCGCCGTCGAACGGGCCGGCGCCGCCCACGACCCCGCCGGACACGCCGCCGCCAACGCCGAGGCCCAGCGCATCGCCCTGCGCGAACTGCCCTGGCTGCCCCTCTACACCCAGCCCGTCAGCGTCTTCCTCGGCAAGCGCATCACCGGCGTGCAGCCGTCCATCGCCTACCTCTACTACCCGTGGGCCGCCGAGATCGGAGCCAGAGGATGAGGGCCGCGGCCGCCCGCCCGAAGGCACTCCCCAAGGCACTCCCGAAGGCACTCGTCCGGGCCGGCCGGGTGCTGCGCCGGCTCGCCGCCATGGCCACCACCCTCCTCGTCACCTCCTTCCTGGTGTTCTCCTCCCTCTACCTCGCCCCCGGCGACCCGGCGGCCTTCCTCGTGCGCGGCCGCAGCCCCAGCCCCGAGCAGCTCGCCGGCATCCGCCACCAGTACGGCTTCGACCAGCCCTTCCTGCTGCGGTACTGGAACTGGCTCGAAGGCGTCCTGCGGGGTGACTTCGGCCGCTCCCACCTCTTCCAGCAGGACGTCGCGGACCTCCTGTGGTCCCGGCTCCCCTCCACCCTCCTCCTCGTCACCATCGCCGCGCTGCTGATCGCGTCCGTCGGCGTCTCCGCCGGAGCCCTCGGCGCGCTGCGGCACGGCACCCGCACCGACCGCACACTGATGCTGCTGGTCACGGTGGGGGCGGCCGCACCCGCCTTCGTCGTCGCCCTGCTCCTGCGCTCCGTGCTCGGCGTCCGCCTCGGCTGGTTCCCCACCATCGGCAACGGCAGCGGCGTGCTCGACCGGCTCCACCACGTCCTGCTGCCCGCCATCGCCCTGTCCGTCACCTTCACCGCCCTGGTGACCCGCGTGACCCGCTCGGCGATGCTGGACGAACTGCGCCGCGAGCACGTGGAGGTCGCCCTCAGCCGGGGCACCCCACGGGCCACCGTGATCCGCCGGCACGTGCTGCGCAACGCCCTCGGACCCGTCGTCACCGTCTCCGCGCTCCTCGTCTCCGGCATGCTGGTCAGCACCGCCATCGTCGAGACCGCCTTCGGGATGTCCGGCATCGGCTCCCTGCTCGTGCAGTGCGTGGACCAGCTGGACTTCCAGGTCGTCCAGGCGGTCGTGCTGCTGGTGGTGGCCGCGTTCGTCGTCGTCAACGCCCTCGTCGACCTCCTGCTGCCGCTGATCGACCCGCGCACGGCCGCGGCCGGGAGCGCCCGGTGAACCACATCATCAGGAAGGCCACCGGGAAGGCCATCGGGAAGGCCCCGCTGCGGGCGCTCTGCCCGCTGCTCCTGGCCCTGTTCGTGCTCGTCGCGCTGCTCGCGCCCTGGCTCACCCCCCACGACCCCACCTTCGGCCGGCTCGGCGACACCCTGCTCGGCCCCGGCCCCGACCACTGGCTCGGCACCGACCAGGGCGGCCACGACACCCTGTCCGCACTGATCGCCGGCACCCGCACCAGCCTCGCCGGACCGCTCGCCGTGGTCCTCTCCTCCACCGTCCTCGGCGTGGCCGTCGGCCTGTTCACCGCCTGGCGCGGCGGCCGCACCGACCGCCTCGCGGGCCGGGTCCTCGACATCCTCTTCGCCTTCCCCGCCCTGCTCCTCGCCATCCTCGCCGTCGCCCTCTTCGGCAAGGGGATGACGGCCCCCGTCACCGCCATGGCCCTCGCCTACATGCCGTACACGGCACGCCTCGTGCGCGGCCTCGCGCTCCAGGAGAAGGCCCGGCCCTACATCGCCGCCTACCGGGTCCAGGGACACTCCGCCCTGTACACCGCCGTGCGCGCCCTGCTGCCCCACATCGCCCCGACCCTGCTCGCCCAGTCCACCGTCAACTTCGGGTACGCGCTCCTCGACCTCGCCGCGCTCTCCTTCCTGGGCCTCGGCGTCCAGCCGCCCACCCCCGACTGGGGAGCGATGATCAACCAGGGCCAGGCGGCCGTCCTCCAGGGCGAACCGCTGTCCGCGGTCGTCCCCGCCGTGGCGGTCGTCGTCGTGGTCGTCGCCTTCACCGTCGTCGGGGAGAACCTCGGCGACCGCCTCGCGGGAAGGGACTCCGACTCCCGATGACACTGCTCCGGTACGAAGACCTCCGCATCACCCTCCCCGGCACGGCCCGCCCCCTCCTCGACGGCATCCGCCTGCACGTGGAACCCGGCGAGACCGTCGTCCTCGTCGGTGAATCCGGCTCCGGCAAGTCCGTCACCGCCCGCGCCGCCCTCGGCCTCTTCCCCCAGGGCGCCGAGGTCCGGGGCCGGGTCGCCGTCGACGGCACCGACCTGGTCACCGCCGGACGGGAGGCCCTGCGCGAGGTGCGCACCGCCAAGGCCGCGATGATCTACCAGGACCCCAGGGCCGCCATCAACCCGGTCCGCCGCGTCGGGGACTTCCTCACCGAGTCCCTGCGCGTGGTGCACGGCCGGCCCAGGGCCCGCGCCCGCGCCCGGGCGGCCGGACTCCTCGACGCGGTGGGCCTGCCCGACCCCGTCCGGCACCTCGACCAGTACCCGCACGAACTGTCCGGCGGCATGCTCCAGCGCGTCGTGATCGCCGCCGCGCTCACCACCGAACCCCGCCTGCTGCTGTGCGACGAGCCGACCACCGCCCTCGACGTCAGCACCCAGGCCGAGATCCTCGCCCTGCTGGACCGGCTCCGCCGCGAACGCGGCCTCGGCCTGCTCCTGATCACCCACGACATCGAACTCGCCGCCTCCGTCGGAGATCGCGTCTACGTGATGTACGCCGGCCGCATCGTCGAGACCGCCCCCGCCGCCGACCTCCTCACCGCACCCCGCCACCCCTACACGGCCGGCCTGATCGGCTCCGCGCCGCCGCTCGACGGCGCCCCGCCCGGCCGCCTCGTCCCCATCCCCGGAGCCCCCCTCGGCCTGCTCGAAGCGGCGCCCGGCTGCGCCTTCGCACCCCGCTGCCGGTTCACGGACCCCGGCCGCTGCGAACAGTCCCCGCCGCCGCTGCGGGACCGGGGCCCGGCCGCGGCCGCCGCCTGCCACCGGCTCGGCGAAGCCGCCCTCACCCCCTCGGAGGCCCGATGACCACCCCGGCCCCGACCCCGCTGCTCGACGTCACGGGGCTGCGCAAGACGTACCGGACCGGCGGGAGGGAGGTCGTCGCCGTCGACGGGCTGTCCTTCTCGCTGGCGCCGGGCGGCGCACTCG
The DNA here is from genome assembly GCF_056434525.1 of Streptomyces sp. NPDC044002. Classification (NCBI taxonomy): domain Bacteria; kingdom Bacillati; phylum Actinomycetota; class Actinomycetes; order Kitasatosporales; family Streptomycetaceae; genus Streptomyces; species Streptomyces sp. NPDC044002. The sequence goes on along the minus strand of NZ_JBWKEZ010000002.1, from coordinate 138,017 downwards.
GCATCGTCGGCGAATCCGGCTCCGGCAAGACCACCACCGCCCGGATGCTGGTCGGCCTCGAACGCCCCGACGCAGGACGGATCCTCGTCCAGGGCAGCCCCCTCACCGAGTGCGTCCGGGGCCGGGCGGCCCGGCTGGCCCGGGCCAAGGCCGTCCAGATCGTCTTCCAGGACCCCTACCTCTCCCTGGACGCCCGGCTGTCCGTCGGCGCCGCCCTCGACGGGGTGCTCAGGCTGCACGGCACCCGCGACCCCGCGGCGCGCGCCGCCCGAGCGCGGGAACTGCTCGCCCAGGTCGGCCTCGGCGACCGCGAGGCCGCCGCCCTGCCCCGCAGGCTCTCCGGCGGCCAGCGCCAGCGCGCCGCGATCGCCCTGGCCCTGGCGGTCGAGCCGGCCGTGCTCGTACTCGACGAGGCCGTCTCCGCCCTGGACGTGTCCGTACAGGCCCAGGTGCTCAACCTGCTCGCCGACGTCCGGCGCGACACCGGCATCGGCCTGGTCTTCGTCAGCCACGACCTGGCGGTCGTCCGCTACATCTGCGACGAGGCCCTCGTCATGCACCGGGGCCGGACCGTGGAACACCGCCCCGTCGCGGAGCTTCTGACGGCGCCCCGGCACCCGTACACCCGGCTGCTGCTGGCCTCCGTCCCCCGCCCCGGCTGGGACCCCGCCTCCATCGCCCGGCGGCGCAGGGAACTCGACCCCGCAGGAGGCCCGCCCGCAGTGTGACCGGCCCCACACGCCAGGACCCGCCCCGCCCGTCACATCCGCCGGGCGGGCCGGGTCAGAGGGGCATGACCACGAAGAAGACCGCCCTCGCCGTCCCGCTCGCCGCCGCCCTCCTGGCCCTCGCCGGCACCACCACCGCCGCCGTCCCCGCCGCCGCGCACACCCCCTGGACCAGCGCCTGGGGCGCCGCCCCGCAGGCCCCCGCGCACACCGACTGGTTCCCCAACTGGTCCGAGGAGGGCTTCCGCAACCAGTCGGTGCGCCAAGTCGTCCGGGCCGGCGCCGAGGGCTCCGAACTGCGCGTACGGCTCACCAACGCCTACGGGAAGACCCCGCTGCGGCTCACCGGCGCGACCGTGGCCCGCAGCGCCGGCGGCGCCGCCGTCCAGGCCGGCTCCGTACGCACGCTGCGCTTCGGCGGCGCCGGCACGGCGACCGTCCCGGCGGGCGCAACTCTGGCGAGCGACCCGGTGGCCCTCCCCGTCCAGGCCTTCGAACAGCTCACCGTCACCCTCTGGTTCCAGGGCCCCACCGGCCCCGCCACCTTCCACAACGTGGCCATGGGCACCAGCTACCGGGCCGACGGCGACCACCTCCGCGACACCGCGGGCGAGGCCTTCACGGCCCCGGGCAACCAGAGCTGGTCCTGGTACCACCTGGCCGGGATCGACGTGAAGGGCGGCGGCCCGGCCGGCGCCCGCCGGGCCGTCGTCACCTTCGGCGACTCCCTCTCGGACGGCTTCGGCGCCACCCCCGGCACCGACCGCCGCTACCCCGACGCGCTCGCGGAACGCCTCGCGGGCCGGGGCCGGCCGCGCGCCGTCCTGAACGCCGGGATCGCCGGGAACAAGGTCCTGAACGACTCGCCCTGCTTCGGCGAGAGCGCCCTGCACCGCTTCCGCCGCGACGCGCTCGGCCGGCCGGACACCGGCACGGTGATCGTTCTCCAGGGCACCAACGACATCATCCAGCCCGACATGCCCCAGGACCGCTGCACGGCCGCGCCCCGAGCGACCGCGCAGGAGATCATCGCCGGTCACCGGCAGCTGATCCGGGAGGCCCGCCAGCGCGGGGTCCGGATCCTCGGCGGCACCCTCCCGCCCTACGGGGACGCCCAGTACTGGAACCCGGCCGCGGAAGCCGTCCGGAACGAGGTCAACACGTGGATCCGCACCAGCGGTTCCTACGACGGCGTCGTCGACTTCGACCGGGCCGTCGCCGACCCGGAACACCCGCAGAAGCTGAAAGCGGAACTCGCCTTCGCCGACCGCCTCCACCTGAACGACGCGGGCTACAAGGCGATGGCCGAGGCGGTGGACCCGGGCGCCCTGTGACCTGCCCGGTCCACCGACGCACGCGGCGCGCGAGCGGTACTCGAGTCACGTTCGACCGGTGCACCAATCGCGCGCTGCCGGCTCTGGCTACTGTGCAGGGACCCACGCACGTCCAGCACCAAAGGGGGAGGCACGTGAACCACGCGCGCACCACCCGCCGCGTCGCGGCATCGTTACAGGACCTCGCCGCCGCCCGCGGCCACCGCTGCCTGACCGTGCTCCCCTCCAATGCCTCCCGCGAACGCGTCCTGACGCTGCGGATGCCGGGCGCGGAGGCCGAGTTCACCGACCACACCCCCGTCTTCACCGCCTGCGCCACCCTCACCTGCCCGCCCGCCACCCGTGCGAGCAGAACCCGGACCTGAAGGTGGCCGCCGTCGAGCCGGCGGGCTCCGCGCTGCTCTTCGGCGGCGAGGCCGGCCGCCAGGGGTGAGCCGGCACCCGCCCCACCCGCTACGCCCCACCCCCCCCCGATCCCCACCCGAGCAAGAGCCAGAACATCCCTGCGGCCGCAGGGGGAGAAGAGAGCTGATGAACCCCGAGCGCACCTTGCTGCTCGTCGGTGCGACCGACGAGACCGTGCGGAAGGCCCACGACCTGGGCCTGAGCGTGCTGCTGCTCCAGCACCCGACCAAGGTCAGCGAGGAGCAGAACCGGCTCGCCGCGGCCGTCGAGGTGGTGGACTTCACCGAGTGGGAGCAGATCGAACCCCTGGTCCGGGCCTGGCACGCGAGCCCCGGCTTCGCCGCGGCCGTCTCCCTCACCGAGCCGGGGCTGGAGAACGCGGGCCGGATCAACGACCTGTACGGGCTCGGGGGGACCGGCTACGAGGTCACCGCCCGCATCCGGGACAAGGCCGCCATGCGCCGCTACGTGGCCGAGCACGACCCCGAACACGCCGTCGGCGCACGCTCCCTGAAGGCCCGTGAGGACCTGGACGCCTTCGGGGCCCAGTACGGCTTCCCGTTCATCGTCAAGCCCGTCGACGCCACCGCCAGCATCGGCGTCATGCGCGTCGAGGGGCCCGGGGACGCCGACCGGGTCTGGGCCGAGGTCAGCCGGCTCTCCGGCACCCGCACCGACCGGGTCTCCTCCCTGTTCGTCCTGAAGGACTTCCTGATGGAGGAGTTCCTCGACGGACCCGAGTTCAGCGTGGAGTCCTTCAGCTTCGGCGGCCGCCACGTCATCGTCACCGTCACGGAGAAGTTCACCGCCGACGGCCACTTCGCCGAGCTCGGCCACGCCGTCCCGGCCCGCCTGTCCGACGCCGACGACGAGGCGGTACGCGAAGGCATACGTGGCTTCCTCGACGTGATGGGCCTGCGCGACGGCGTCTGCCACACCGAGGTCCGCCTGACCGCCAAGGGCCCGCGCGTCATCGAGGGCCACAACCGGATCGGCGGCGACTCCATCCCCGAACTGGTGCGCAGCGCCTTCGGCGTCGACCTGGTCACCCTCGCCGTCGGCGCCCCGTTCGGCCTGGTCGAGGAGCTCCCCGACCGGCCGCGGGCGCACGGCGGCGCCAGCGTCCGCGCCCTGATCGGCACCCCCGGCACCCGGGTCGAGTCCATCGCCGGGATCGAGGAGGCGCGCGCCGCCGAGGGCGTCATCTCCGTCACCCCCAGCGCCAAGCCGGGCGACGAGGTGCGGGTCCTGAAGGACAACTGGGACCGGCTCGGCCTGATCGCCGTCGCCGCCGAGGACACCTCCGCGGCGATCCGCCGGGGCGCCGAGGTGATCCGCGAGCACATCCGCATCACCCTCGCCGGCCCGGACGGGAAGACCGTCCTCGCGCAGCCGTCCGAGATCGCCCCGCGCGAGAACCTGCTGATCCTGCACCGCAACCCGCTGGAGCCGTTCCCGTACCGCTCCTGGCTGCCCGACCACACCGGCGACATCTTCGTCCTCGCCGCCCGGGACAAGATCGAACTCGCGGGTGAGAAGGTGCCGGACGGCGACCTCGGCTACACCCGCCTGGAGATCTTCGACGACTTCGACGCGGAGGAGGTCGACGCCCGCGCCGCCGAACTCGTCGCCGAGCACGGCATCACCGGCGTGACCGCCCTGCACGAGGCCGACATGCTGCGCGCCGCGCGGCTGCGCGAGCGCTTCGGCCTGCGCGGCGCCTGGCACGACGACGTGGTGCCGTTCCGCGACAAGGCGCTGATGAAGGCCCGCGCGCAGGCGTCCGGCATCGACGTCGCGGCCTGGGTCCAGGCCCGCACCGCCGGCCAGGCGCGCGAGTTCGCCGCCGCCGAGGGCTTCCCCGTCGTCTTCAAGGAGCGCAGCGGGTTCAACGCGATCGGCCTGCGGATCCTGCACGACGAGGCCTCCTTCGAGGAGTGCCTGACGGAGGTGTACGCCGGCGGCGAGCGCGACGACGTCCTGCTGGAGGACTTCGTCCCCGGCCGCATGTGCCACGTCGACGGCGTGGTGCGCGACGGCCGGGTCGCGATGGCCTGGCCCTCGCAGTACCAGTACGACCTGTCCTCCTTCGCCTCCGACCCGGGCCCGCGCATCGACCTCACCCTCGACGAGGACGATCCGGTCACCCCGCGCCTGCTCGACCTCGCCGAGCGGGTCCTCGCCTCGCTGGCCCCCGAGGGCTCCCGGCTGCGGGACCACGCCTTCCACATGGAGGTCTTCCACACCCCGGACGACCGCCTCGTCCTGTGCGAGATCGCCTGCCGTCCCGGCGGTGCCAAGATCCGCGAGGTCTTCCACAGCCTGTTCGGCGTGCACCTGGGCGGGTACGCCGTGCGCGCCGACGCGGGCCACGAGCTCCACCCCGCCGTCCGCCGCGGCGGCGACACCGCGGACCTGCCGAAGCCCCGTCACATGGCGGGACAGCTCCTGATGATGAAGCGGCCCGGCCTGGTGCGCGCGCTGCCCGCGGCCCCCGGCCACGACTGGCTCGACGGGTTCTGGCTCTACGCCGAGGAGGGCCAGGTCATCGCCCCGGCCTCCGGCTCCTCCGACTTCCTCGCGGCCGCGGTGGGCACCGGCCCGACCCGCGCGGAGGTCGACCGCAGGTTGCGCGAGCTCGGCGAGTGGGTGCGCGAGCACAGCGTGATCGGCGACGCGTCATGAAGGGGGGCCGCCTGTCCGCGAAGACGCGGTACATGCTGGGCATGGTCGTCGACGCCACCGGCGCCGGCATGTACCTGCCCCTGTCCCTGCTCTACTTCCACCACGTGACGGGGCTCCCGCTCACCCAGGTGGGCACCTTGATGACGGCCGCCGCCGTGATCGGCCTGGTCAGCAACCCGGCGGCGGGCGTCCTCATCGACCGGTTCGGGGCCAAGGCCGTGGTCACCGGCGGGTACCTGCTGCGGGCCGCGGGCTTCTGCACGTATCCGCTGGTGGACAACGGCTACACGATGTTCGCCGTGATCCTGCTGGTCGCGCTGGGCGACACCTCGTACCCGCCCGCGATCCAGTCGTTCATCGCCGAGTTCGTCCAGGGCACGGAGCGGGACAAGCTCCTCGCCGCGCAGCGCAGCCTGCGCAACGCCGGCCTGGGCGTGGGCGGTCTGGTCGCCGGCGGGGTCCTGGCCCTCGGCAGCGACGCGTTCTACTACGTGATCGTGATCGGCACCGCCGCCGGGTACCTGCTGGCGGCCGCCTGCTTCGGCTCGATCCCGATCGCGAAGTCGGCCGCCCCGGCCGCCCGGACCTCCCGCAAGGGCGGCTACCGGCTGGTGGCCCGCAACCGGCCGTTCCTCGCCCTGACCCTGCTCAACGTGCCCACGGCGTTCGGCTACACGGTGCTCGCCATCGGCATCCCGGCGTACGTCACCCAGGACCTGGGCGCTTCCACCTCGCTCGTGGGCGTCCTGTACGCCGTCAACACGGTCGGGATCGCGCTGCTCCAGATCCCGGTGACCCGGGCGCTCGTCGCCTACCGCCGCTCGCGTGCGGTGGCCCTGGGCGCGGCGGTGTTCGCCTCGTCCTTCCTGGTGTTCGCCGTGCTCGCCGCGGTGGGCGACAAGACCGCCATCCTGATCGGCATCTTCGCCGCGACGGCCCTGTTCACGGCAGGCGAGCTGATGCACGGGGCGACGGCGTCGGCCCTGTGCGCGCAGGCCGCGCCGGAGGAGACGCGGGGCCGCCACCTGGCCGTGTACCAGCTCTCCTGGGCGGTCCCCAGCGCCCTGGCCCCGGCCGTCCTGACGGCCCTGCTCACCCTGTCGCCGCTGGCGATGTGGCTGGTCCTCGCGGTGGGCGCGACGGTCTCGGCCCTGGGCGTCCTGCGCCTGGAGCCGAGGCTGCCGGAGGAGGCGGTGTACCCGCGTCCGCGTCCGGTGCCGGAGGGCAGGGGTCTGCCCGCCGAGCCCGCGCCGGCCTGACAGCCCCGGGGCGTGCCGCCCCTCGTACGGAGCCCCCCGCCGGACCGCGTCACCGCGGCCCGCCGGGGGGCCCGTGCGTACCCGGGGGAGTCAGGAGGGGGTGCCCATCGGCATCGTCCCCATCGGCATGGTGCCCATCGGGGCGGGGGTGCCCGAGGGTTGCGGGTTCGTGGACGGCGCCGGGGTCGCGGTGCCGGTGCCCGCGGGGCCGGGCGTCGCCGCGCCGGCGGGGGCGCCCGTCAGGATCTCCACCTTGCCGGTGTCGAGGGAGTAGTAGCCGCCGACCACCACGACCGACCCCTTCCTGACCATGGGGGCCAGATCGGCGTTGGCGCGCAGGTCGTCCGCGGTCAGTTTGATCTGGGCGCGGATCATCCGGTCGACCGGGTCGCCGGTGCCGCCCTCCTTGGCCACCTGGTCGTACGCCGGCTTCAGGGCCTGCTGGACCGCCTTGAGGTTGCCCGGCAGGTCCTTCCCGTCCCGCAGCGCCTTGTACGCGGCGTCGATGGCGCCGCAGCGCTGGTGCCCGAGCACGAAGATCAGCGGGGTGCCTCCGGTCACCGGCCCGAATTCGACGGAGCCGGTCACCACCGGGCCGACCGCCTGACCGCCGGTGCGCAGCACGTACAGGTCGCCGAGCCCGGTGTCGAAGAGCAGCTCGGGAGGTACCCGGGAGTCGATGCAGGAGAGCACCACCCCGAACGGCTCCTGGCTCTGGGCGACCAGCTCACGCCGCGTGGGGTCCCGGTCGGGGTGCTGGAGCGAGCCGTCCACCCAGCGCTTGTTGCCCTCCATCAGCCGGGCGAAGGCCGCGTCCGGCGTGGTCGGCGCCGCGTTCGGCGCGGCGGCCTCGGGCCGTGCCCCCGTACCCGCGCCCCGCGGGGTGCCGGCGGCCGTGCACGCCGAGAGCGCGCCCGCGAGGGCCGCGAGGCCGCCCGCGAGCAGTGCCTTGCGGCGCGGTAGTCCTGCGCTGTCCATCGCACGTTCCTCCGATTCGTCGTGACCCTGGCGACTATCGGACGGAAGGCGGCCGCGGGCGGCGCAGGCGCGAGCGGCGGGGGCCCGCGTTCCCACCGTCGGCGCACAGCGGAGGCGTTCAGGAATCGGGCAGCCGGCGCGCCCCGGTGGGGTGGGCGAGGGCCTGCCGGCCGCCGGAGGCGAGCATGCGCACCTCGTCCCGGTCGCTGATCTCCGCGCGGACGATGCCCGTGGCGTCGGCGTACACCGGGTGGCCGCCCGGGCCGGACAGCTCCGTGCGCTCCACGACCACGGTGTCCTCGTCCGTCCCGTCGGCACCGGGAAACGTCAGCTCGTACCGTCGGACGCTCATGTGTCCATCGTGGGCCGTACGCCCCCGGACCGCCTTTTGACTTTACCTTTACTTTGCGATTGTGTACGGGGTGTCCGCTTGCGTCATCGAAGGAACCCCGTGAAGACCCACCGCATCGCCCGTGCCGGCGCCCTCGCCGCCACCCTCCTGCTCGCCGTGACGGCCTGCTCCGCCGCCGACGCCGTCGACGGAGCCGTCGACCAGGTCGACAAGGCCGTCGACGAGAAGTACGAGGTGACGTACGAGGTCACCGGCCAGGGCGCCGCCTCCATCAGCTTCGCCGCCGGAGCCGGCACCGCGACGGAGCCGCAGCACGAGACGGTGGACGCCCCCTCCCTGCCCTGGGTGAAGACCGTCACCCTGCGCGGCATCATGCCGCCCACCGTGCTCCCGGTCGCGGCGCCCGGCTCCGAGGGGCAGATCACCTGCAAGATCACCTACAAGGGCAAGGTCATCGCCGAACAGTCCGGCGGGGCCCTCACCGCGGCCGGCGGCTGCGTCGCCGTCTCTCCCGCCGCGGGCTGACCCGGGCGAACGCTCAGCCGTAGGCCGCCGTGAGCTCCCGGGCCAGCGCCGTGAAGGCGCGGGCGGCGGCGCTCTGGTAGGCGGTGTCCCGGCGGAGCAGGACCACCGTGCGGGAGGGCGGGGGAGGGAGCAGCGGGACGCGGGTCAGGCCCGGCTGCTCCCGGGCCACGGCGTCCGGCAGGACGGTGGCGAGCCCGGTCCGCCGCACGAGCTCGGTCAGCGCCTGGACGGAGTCCGCCTCGACCGCCACGCGCGGCCGCACCCCCTGCGCGGCGCAGTACGCGTCCACGTGCCGCCGCGTCGCGAAGTCCCCGTTCAGCAACGCCAGCGGACGGTCCGCCAGCCCGGCCGCCGGCACCGGCCCGGCCGGCGCCGGAAGGGCGCAGGAGGTCACCAGGCCCAGGGTCTCGGTGAACAGGGCGGTGGCCGCGATCCCCGGCGGGTGGGGCCCGGCGAACGCGATCCCGAGGTCGGTGCCGTCCGCCAGCAGGGCCGACTCGATGCGGTCCTGGGCCATCTCCCGCACCTCGACGGTGATGCCGGGATGCGCCTCGTGCAGGGCGCCGAGCAGCGGGCCGAGCAGGTACGCGGTGAAGGTGGGGGTCAGGGCGAGCCGCAGGTGGCCGCGCGAGAGGTCGCCGACGTCGTGCACGGCCCGCTCGGCCGCCGCCAGGTCGCGCAGTGCCCGGCGCGCGTGGTGCGCGTACGCCTCGCCCGCGTCGGTGAGCCGCACCGCGCGGCCGCCCCGGTCCAGCAGCCGCACCCCCACCGTCCGCTCCAACTGCTTGATCTGCTGCGACAGGGTCGGCTGGGAGATGTGCAGCTCCTCCGCGGCGCGCGTGAAGCTGTGGTGCTCGGCGACCGCGAGCAGATAGCGCAGGTGACGCAGTTCCAGGGCCATGGGGACGACTATAGATGGCATCGATAGGTCTCATGGTTTACCGCTCTTGGACACTATGGGTGCAGGTCGTGCAGGGTTGAACACGTCAGCCCCACCGGGGTGGATCCCAGAGAACGGGAGTGACCGTGCACGACCTCATCGAGGGCGTCGACCGTTTCCGGCGCGACGTCTTCCCCGCCAAGGCGGGCCTCTTCGCCCGCCTGGCCGGCACCCACCGGCCCGCGACGCTGTTCATCGGCTGCTCCGACGCCCGCGTGGTGCCGGAGCTGATCACCCAGAGCGAGCCGGGCGAGCTGTTCGTCGTCCGCACCGCGGGCAACCTCGTCCCCGCACACGGCCACGGCCCCGACGCGGTCGCCGCCGCCGTCGAGTACGCCGTCGCCGTACTCGGAGTCGGCGGGATCGTGGTCTGCGGACACTCCGGCTGCGGGGCGATGACCGCCCTCGCCGAACACCACGACCTCAGCGCCGCACCGGCCGTGGCCGGCTGGCTCCGGCACGCGGACGCGTCGGTGGCCCGCGCCGCCCGAGGCGGCGGCGGAGTGGACGCGCTGGTCCGGGAGAACGTACGCGCCCAGCTGGCCAGCCTCGCCACGCACCCCGCGGTGGCCCGCGCCCTCGCGGAAGGGTCCATGGCCCTGCACGGCTGGGTCTACGACATCCCCACCGGATCCGTCGAGGAACTCGACGCCCCCGCCCTCGCGGCCTGACATCCCGCCCCCTCCCGAAAGGAACTCCCCGTGCCCCACGCCCAGTTCGCCCCCGCCGTCCGCGAGCGGATCGCCGCCGACGCCGTCGAGGCCAAGACCCGCAAGAACCTCACCTGGCAGCAGATCGCCGACGCCGCCGGCCTCTCCGTGGCCTTCGTCACCGCCGCCGTCCTCGGCCAGCACCCGCTGCCCGAGCCCGCGGCGAAGGCCGTCGCCGGACTCCTCGGCCTCGACGAGGACGCCGCGATGTGGCTGCAGACCATCCCCACCCGCGGCACCGGAACCGGCACGCCGCCCACCGACCCGACCATCTACCGCTTCCACGAGATGCTCCAGGTCTACGGCACCACCCTCAAGGCCCTGGTCCACGAGCAGTTCGGCGACGGCATCATCAGCGCCATCAACTTCAGGCTCGACGTCAAGAAGGTCGCCGACCCCGACGGCGGCGAGCGCGCCGTCATCACCCTCGACGGCAAGTACCTCCCGACCAGGCCCTTCTGACCCGCCGCGGGTCAGGCAAGATCCGAAGGCCCCGGCCTAGCCCAGGCAGGCCAGGGCCGCCGAGGACAGGGCCTCCACCCCGGCCGGGAGGGCTGTGCGGACGTCCGGGGCGAAGTCCGGGGCGTGGTTGGCGGGCAGGCCCGCCAGCTTCCCCGCCGCGCCCTCCCCGGGCGCCGCCGCCCAGGCGGCCGGCCCGATCACCCCCAGCATCCAGTACGCCAGCCGCACCCCCCGCGCCCCGTGCAGGGACCGCCCCGCGTCGCCGAACAGCCCGAAGTCCTCCGTGGCCAGCGACGGCGGCCACATCGCCACCCGCTCCGCCCCCAGCCGCGCCGTGTGCGCCGCCCGCACCGCGGCCGTCGTGGCCGGATCGGGGTGCGTGACGGGCGACGAGCCCTCGCGGACGATCTCCGGCTCCCGGGGACAGCCCGAGGCGGCGCACTCGGCGCGCACGATCCGCTCCACCGCCTCCGCCGCCCGGGCGAGCGCCGCCTCCCCGGCGGCCCGTACGGTGATGCCCAGCTCGGCCCGGTCGGGCACCACGTTGGGCCGCTCGCCCGCCCGCAGCGAGCCCACCGTCACGGCCACCTGCTCCGACGGCGCCGCCTCCCGCGCCACCACCGTCTGCAGCCGCGTCACCACGTGGGCCGCCGTCACCACCGGGTCCACCGTCAGGTGCGGGGCGCCCGCGTGCCCGCCGCGCCCGTGCACGACGACCCGGAAGGTCACGCTCCCGGCGGTCATCGGCCCGTACCCGTGGGCGACCATCCCGGCGGGCAGCGGGGCGGCGTGCTGCGCGAGCACCACGTCCGGGCGGCCGACGCGCTCGTACAGCCCGTCGGCGAGCATCGCCCGCGCCCCCTCCAGGGTCTCCTCGGCCGGCTGTCCCACCACCACCAGCGTGCCCCGCCAGGCCCCGGCGGCGGCCCCCGCCAGCAGCGAGGCGGTGCCGGCGGCCGCCGCCAGGTGCAGGTCGTGCCCGCAGGCGTGCGCCGCCGGGCCCTCGCTCGCGTACGGCAGCCCCGTCGTCTCCCGCACCGGCAGCGCGTCCAGCTCGGCGCGCAGCACCACGGTCGGCCCCTCGCCCCGGCGCAGCACCCCGGCCACCCCGTGCCCGCCGATCCCGCGCGCCGTCTCGTACCCGGCGGACTCCAGCCAGCCGGCGAACCGCGCGGCCGTGCGCTCCTCCTCGCCCGACAGCTCGGGGTGGCGGTGCAGGTCCAGGTACAGGGTCGTCAACGGCCGCAGCAGCGGCCGGAGTCCGGGGAGCACGGGCGCGGAGACGGTCATGCCGACCATGCTCGGCCACCGGCCCGGGGCGGCACTGTCAAGGCGCTGACACTTTCTGTCAGAGGAGTGTCAGGAGATGAACGGGTGACGTGAAGGCGGCGCGGGTTCTCCTGGAAGGGCCCCACAGGGAAACCAACCGAAGGAGAGTCCCATGGAGAAGTCGCCGCTCGCCTCGCTCGCCGACGAGATCCTGGAGCTGGAGTCGGAGACCTTCGAGATCTCGGACTACTCGGACGCCAGCGAGGTCGTGCTCGCCGGCTCCACGAGCTGCAGCTCCACCTCGACCTGTTCCTCCACCACCAGCACCACCTCCTGCAGCGCCTGACACCCCGGCGCCGCAGCCGCAGACACCGGATGCCCCGGACCCCGCAGGAAGGGGTCCGGGGCATCCGGCGTGCTATGCGTAGGGCCCCCGGGCAGGGGCCCGCACGGTCAGGGGAACGGGTGCGGCACCAGACGGACCTCCGCGTCCGTCAGCGGGGCGTCGCGCAGCCCCGCCCGCATCGCGGCCGTCCGCAGCCGGGGCATGTACGGGGCCCGCTGGCGCGACCAGCCGAAGTCGATCGGCAGCAGCCCCGGCACCACGGCGCACACCGTGCTCAGCCCCATCCGGCGCTGCTCCGGCGTGGTCTGGTCGACGACGATCACGTCGTGCCCGGCGTCCGTCAACTCCCGCACGCACAGCAGCAGGTCGTCCCGCAGGTCGCCGGTCCGCGGCCGCCCGCCGGCCTCCCACCCCGCGTACAGCTCCGCCATCGGGCGCACGCCGAGCGGCTCCCGGTAGCTCCGCACGTGCGGGGCCATCGCCGGCAGCCCGTACAGCTGGGCGTGGTCCTTCAGGTGCAGCACCTTCCCGAAGTCCCGCGACATCGCCTCCAGTTCACCCCGCCGCTCGGCCACCTGCCGGGGCAGGTGCGGGATGTAGGTCAGCACCTCCGACAGCGCCGCCTCCACCGCCGACGCCGGATCCAGCGCCGCGCCCGCGCCGAACGAGTACAACCCCGGCCCGCCGTCCCGGCGCACGGCCAGCCCCGTCACCACCGGAACCGCCAGGTCGATCCGGTTGTCGAAGGCGTGCACGTCGTACCCCTGGAGGGCCGCCCGGTCCACCATCATCCGCACCGCGGGCCCCGGTACGGAGTCCAGGTCGATCTCCGTCAGCCGCTGCCCCCCGTACCAGGCGAGCAGGAACGCGTCCCGCTCGATCAGCTCCAGCAGCGCCCCGAGCAGCGCCTCCTCCACACAGCCGCCGATGGCGCAGCCGTTGGAGCACTCGAAGACGAAGTTGTCGGCGGCCAGGCCCGCGCTGTAGTAGGCCAGCCGGGCCGGCACCAGCACCGGCCGGTCGTCGCGCAGCGAGTGCCCGTACACCCAGGGGATCGGCCGCTCGGGGTCGAAGGGCGACACCAGCGGGTCGTCCCGGTAGGTCCCGGGCGGATAGAACCCGCACTCCGCCGGGTCCAGGGCCCGGTCGCCCAGCTCCGCGTAGGAGGCGGTGAGCGCCTCGGCGCCGGTGCGCCGGTGGGTGCCCGCGTACCGCTCCAGCCCCTCCAGGAAGGCCAGGTCCCGGCTGGCGGAGAAGCTGTTGGCCTGCCCGCTCCAGGTGACGTCCGTCAGCCCCGCGTAGCCGCGCATGAAGACGCTGCCCGCGACCGGGGCGGTGGTCGGCGAGGTCACGTTGATCCAGGTGCCCCCGCCGAGCACCCCGGTCACCGGATTGGCCAGCGCCTCCCGCGGCACCGGGTACGAGGACGCCTTCCGCAGCCGCTGCGCGTCCGGGTCCGGCTTGGGCCGCGACACCGGGGTGAAGGGGGCCGGCGCGGCGGCGGCGCGCGGCCCGCAGTCGGGGCAGAGCGGGTCGGCGGCCAGCGGGTACGTGCGCACCTGGAGGGTCTCCAGGTCCAGCCGGGACACCTGCGGCAGCGCCCGGTCGGCCGCCACCCCGCCCGGGGCCCGCGCCTCACCGCCCGCCACGGCGGCGTGCAGCGCCACGACCGCGTCCCGTACGTACGGCGACAGCAGCGGCCACCGGGCCGAGACGGGGGTGCGCGGCCCGGTCCCGGTCTCCAGCGCGTCCCGTTCGCTCCTGCTGCGCAGCCGCTGCCAGCGCATCGCCAGGCACTGCCCGCAGGCGGGGGCGGAGCCGTCGCCGCCCCAGGGCCCCACCAGCACCGCCTGCGCGCCCAGGTGGACGGTGGCGGCCGGGCGGACCCCGGCGAACGGGTCGCCGGAGCGCGGCCCGAGGGCGTCGTGCACCCCGAGCGTGACCACGTACGGCGCGGCCGGGCCCGGGGCGGCGGCAGCGGCGAGGGCCCGCTCCAGCAGGCGGCGGGCCTCCTCCAGCGCGGTGCCGTCGGGGGCCGCGGCCGCCGGTACGGTCTCCGTCGCGGTGCCGGTCATGACTGGTCGCTCCAGCGGAAGGTCCTCAGCCCGATCCCGCCGAACAGGAGGGCGAAGCCGGCCAGCGCCGCGCAGCCGACGCCGATCGCGGCGAGGGAGCCGGAGCCGGTCAGGGCACCGGAGGCGGCGTCGTTGAGGTAGCGCAGCGGGAGCACCCGCGAGACCGTGCGCAGCCAGGACGGCATCATGTCGAGCGGCAGGAAGGAGCCCGACAGGAACGCCATCGGCACCATCATGCAGTTGGCGATGGCGGCGACGGCCTCGGGCGTCCTGGCGTAGTTGCCGACGATCACCCCGATGGCCATGAAGGCGGTGATGCCGAGGACCAGCGCGGGCAGCACCAGCGGCCAGCGCCCGTCCAGTTCGAGCCCGAACCCGGGCAGCATGGCGACCGCGACGAACACCGCCGCCTGCACCACGCCGACCACCAGGGCCAGTACGTAGCGCGAGGCCAGCACCGTGGTCAGCGGCGTCGGGCTGAGCCGGATCAGCCGCAGCAGGTCGTCGCGGCGCCACTGCATCAGCGTGAACGCGATCCCGAACACGGCGGCGTTGGCGACGCCCCAGGACATCACGCCGGGCGCGATGTACGAGATGTACGGGCGGCCGCTCTGCTCCACGTCCTGGCCGCTGAAGATCAGGCCGAAGACGACGAGGAACAGCAGCGGGAAGGCGAAGGTGAAGAACAGGGTGGCCTTGTCCCGGACCTGGGCCCGGTAGCCGGCTGCGGTCAGTGCCGTGTAGGCGCTCATGCGCGGGACTCCAGGGTGTGTGCGGGGGAGTTGCCCTCGGCGGGGGAGTCGCCCCCGGCCGCGGCGTGGCCGGTCAGTTCCAGGTAGACGTCCTCCAGGGTGGCCGTACGGGTGATCACCCCGTCGAGCCCGGTGAGCGCGTCGACGGCCTGGAGCACCTTGCCGGGGACCGAGGTCTCCAGCACCAGCGAGCCGCCCTGCTCGCCGACCCGGTCCACGCCGTCCAGCGCGGCGGCCTCGGCGAGGCCGATCCGCCCCTCGGGCACGAGCAGCCGGGTCCGGGCCCCGGCGGAGGTGATCAGCCGGTGCGGGGAGTCCAGCGCGGCGATCCGGCCGCCGACGAGGATGGCCACCCGGTCGCACAGGGCCTCGGCCTCGTCGAGGTGGTGGGTGGTGTAGACGATGGTGCGGCCCTCCCCCTTCAGGGCGCGCAGCACCTGCCACAGGTCCCGGCGGGCCTGCGGGTCCAGTGCGGCGGTCGGCTCGTCGAGGAAGATCAGCTCGGGGTCGTGGACCAGCGCGGAGGCGATGGCCAGCCGCTGCCGCTGGCCCCCGGACAGGTTCTCCACGAGCACGTCGCGCTGCTCGGTCAGCGCGACCAGCGCCAGCGAGCGGTCCGCGGCGGCCGCGTCCTTGCGGTACAGCCCGGCGACGGTGACGAGGTGCTCGCGCGCGGTCTGCCGGACGAAGAACGCCGAGGCCTGCGTCTGGACGCCGATCCGGGGCAGCAGCGCCGTGTTGCGGGGCCAGGGGCTGTGCCCGAGGACCTCGACGGTGCCCGAGGCGGCCTGGCGAAGGCCCTCGACGATCTCGATGAAGGTGGTCTTGCCCGCCCCGTTGGGGCCGAGGAGTCCGAAGAACTCGCCGCGGCGCACGTCGAGGGAGAGCCCGTCCACGGCCTGTCGGTCGCCGTAGCGCTTGCGGACCTCCCGGACGGCGACGGCCACGGGCGCGTCGGGCGGCGGAGTGCGGTCAGTTGTCATCGGCGTGCGGTTCCCTCGGTGTCGGAATCGGGTGGGGGGTCGGAAGAAGTTCAGGGGGCGGTGAGCACGACGGCGGCCGCGAGGCACCCCGCCAGCAGCAGGACCAGCACGGCCGAGCCGATCCCGTAGCCGAGGTACAGCCGCCGGGCCCGTACCGGGTAGGCGGCCGCCGCGGCCCTGTCCCGCATCCGCAGCCGCAGGTACGCCGAGCTGGCGGGCGCCAGCCGGGTCACGCGCAGCGCGTGCCCGAGCAGGGTGTAGCCGTCCAGCGGCGGCAGCGGGACGAGGTTGACCAGGGCCTGCGCGCTGCCGAGCAGCAGCAGCGCCCCGAGGACCCGGCGGGTGGGGTCGCCCGCGGGGAGCGCCGCCCACCAGGCGCAGAAGGGCAGCAGGAACAGCAGGTTGGCGAAGGCGCCCGCGCCGGCCACGGCCAGCTGGTCGCGGCGGCGCGGCAGGTAGCGGTAGTTGTCGACCCGGCAGTACATGATCACCATCGGCAGCCGCCAGCGCAGGCCGATCTCCCCGACGGTGCCGCCCACGTGCCGGGCGGCAATCCCGTGGGCGAACTCGTGCAGGGCCGTGCTCAGCCACAGCAGCGAGGCCACCGCCAGCAGGGGCGCCGGACGCGTCAGCAGCCACCACAGGTCGGCGAACAGGGCGCCCGCCGAAGCCGCGAGCCACCCCTCCACGGCCAGGAACACCAGCAGCAGCCCGCCCAGCACCGCCGGCCGCAGCACCGGCCGCAGGACGCGGTGCAGCCGGGCCGTCGTGGCGTCGGCGTCCGCGACCAGCCTCAGGGTGCCGCGCAGCAGGGTCCCGGTCCGCTGCGGCCCGGGACCGGCCCCCGGCTCCGGGAGCGGGCCCCCGGCCAGCAGCCGCCGGGTGCCGAGCAGCCCGAGCAGCTGCTGCCAGTTCCGCTCGCCCAGCCGGCGCCCGAAGGCCCGCCCGTACGCATCGCCGATCTCCGCCAGGCTGCGCGAGCCGTCGAGCCGCGACACGAGGAAGTACTCCTTCGGCCCGATCTCGAACGACGCCCCGGACACCGGGTCCTTGACCAGGTGCACCACGGCGGGGCCGTTCAGCAGCGGCGGCGACAGCAGGACCCCGGGCCGCAGCGCCGGCCGGTGGTCCAGCAACCCGGAGGGCGCGGTCACGGCCCGACCGCCCCGGCGGTCCCCGCGCCCTCGCGCAGCACCCGGCCCAGCAGGTGCGAGAGGTAGGCCTCGTCCCGGATCGTCACGTGCAGCCGGTTGTTGGTCATGTGCATGTACGGGGACAGCAGCAGCGGCAGCGCCACCACCGGATCGGTCACCCGCTCGTCCCGGCTCCCGTCCCAGGACCGGAACACCAGCTCCCCGGCCACCGCCAGCGCCTCCGCGCGCCGCCGCAGCTCACGGCAGTGCTCCGCCCAGCCCGCCAGGAAGCCCGGCAGCCGGCCCGTCTCCCCGGAGCCAAGAGCCTCCAGCACGGCCTCGAAGCGCCGCCCCAGACCCGGGCCGGTCTGCTCGTACGTGCGGTCGTACTCGGTCGAGCCGATGAAACCGGTGCCCGGGAACGCCCGGTGCCAGAACTCGTAATAGCTGTCCAGGTAGTTGCCGAGCTCCTCCCGGTCGGGCAGGAACACCCCGGCCATCACCATCATCAGCTGCGCCGAGGTGCCCAGCAGCACCGTCCGCAGGTGCAGGTTCATCGACCCCAGGGCCTCCATGACGAGGTCGCTGGAGTGCGCGAAGTGCCACTCCGCGAGCTCCACCCCGGCGGGCCCGCCGTACTTGCCGTACTCCGGCTCGTACGGCTCGTACGAGAACGAGTTGTTGGGCCGCAGGTTCATCCGGCCGTCCTCGCCCATGAACGCGGCCCGGTCCCCGTCCGGGAACTCGATGTCGAACAGGGTGTTGTAGAACTCGTTGAGGAAGCCCGAGTCCACCTCGTAGAGCGCCGGCCGGGCCTTGAGGAACGCCGACACGGCCTCCTCGGCCCGGCGGCGCACCTCCGGCTCCGCCTCCGGGCTCACCGGCCGCAGCCGCAGGCGTACGTGGGGCCCCTCCAGCCAGTAGTTGATGAAGAAGTGCCCGGCCAGCAGCCCGTCCGCCGTCAGGGAGGCGATCAGCGGACGCACGCACTGCACCAGCAGCGGCTGCGGGTTGGCGGCGTAGAACACGTGCACGGCCTGCCACGCGCCACGCGTCGGGGTCAGCTCTGACATGCGGGTGCGTCCTCCTCGGTCGGGACGGTGGTGGTGGTCGTGGTGGTCGTGGTGAAGGTCTCGACGGCGAGCTCGGCGACGTGCCCGCCGCGCCCGGAGGCGACGTGCAGTCCGCCGGGGTCCGGGAGCATCTCCCGGAAGACGACCCGGTGCTCCCCCTCCCGCAGCAGCGGCTCGAACGCGGCCAGGGACAGCAGGCTGGAGAAGTCCACGTACTGCGGTTTCGCCCCGAGCGCGGACGGGCCCGCCGACACGGTCGCGAACACCCGCTCCGGCAGCCCGTGAGCCCGCCGCCAGCGCTGCCACTCCAGGAAGTGCCGGGCCTCCCGCGCCCCGTGCGCGGGCAGCTCGCCCGCCGTGGTCGTCCAGCTGCGCCGGCTCAGCACCAGGTCCCCGTGCACCACCCGCGGACGCGTCGTCACCCCGGCCTGCGCCGCGCCCTCCGGCACCCCCGCCCAGATGTCCAGCGGGGACATCGAGGACGGCGACAGCAGCAGCAGGGTGCGCGGTACGGCGGGCAGCGCCAGCGGCACCAGGTACCCCAGGTAGACCGGGACGACCTCCAGGCCCAGCCGCCGCGAACGCAGCACCACGCGGCCGGTCTCCGGCACGTGCTCCGCGTACAGGTCGTCCAGGCGCAGCAGCCGCTCCTCGGGCAGCGTCCCGCTCTCGCCCGGGCAGACGATCTCGTACTCGGTGAGCCGCCCGTGCAGGTTCAGGTTGGTGGTGACCGCCCCGCCCGTCACCTCGGCGAACACCGCCCCGGGCGGGGTGACCCCGGCGGCCGTCGCACGCAGTTCGCCGGCCAGCCCGGCCGGCTCCGGGTAGAGGTGCGTGAACCGGCTGAACGGGAAGGAGAGCCCGCCGTACGAGCGGTTGAGCACGGTCAGCTCCGCGCCCGTCTCCGGGTCCCGCGCGAGCTGGAGGTGGTGGCAGCGCGGCGCGAAGCCGGGTACCACCGGCTCCAGTTCGGCCGCGACCGCCTCCACGTCCTCCCCGGACAGCCGCAGCTCGCCGCCGCCCGCGCCGCCCTCCTCGTACGCCGCCCAGTGCGCCCGCATCCGGCCGGTGAAGGCCCGCCGCGCCGCGTCCAGCGCCCGGATCCCCGGCAGGCCCAGCCAGTTCTCCTCGGGCACGTACTCGCCGCGCGCGTCGAAGGGGGTGCGGCGCGCGGTGAAGGACAGGTACTGGTCGAAGAAGTCCTCGTGGAAGTCGTGCACCAGCCCCAGCAAGTCCTCGCAGCGCCCGCCCGGACCGTAGCGGGCCGTGAAGAAGCCCTCGAAGGTGATCCGCTGGGCCACCGTCAGGTCGAACGCCGGCAGGATCCGCTCGACCGAGCGCAGCGACCCGCCGCCCGCGCCCGGCTCCGCCCAGGCCGGGGGAGCCGCCGCCAGGTCGCGGCCCGCGCCGGTGTCCTCGTACACCAGCGTCTGCGGCAGCGGAGCGTCCGCCGGCGCTCCCAGCTCCGCCTGGGCCCGGCGCAGCGCGGCGCGCAGGGCGGACAGCAGCTCGCGGCGCTCGGCGCGGCCGGCGAGGGGGTAGCGCTCCAGCAGCCGGGCGGGCTCCTCCAGGAGCGCGGCCAGATCGTCGGCCCAGGGCCGCTCCAGGCCGGACAGGGCCCGCTGGAAGGACCGTACGGGGTCCCCGCTGTGCACCTCGGTGTCCAGGCACGGCACCCGGACCATGCCGAGCTGGAGCAGCGCCCCGATGTACGCCTCGCACTCCTCGGGGGCCGCGTCGTGCTCGGCGGCCAGCCAGTCTGCCAGCTCGTGGTGGCGCAGCTCGGGCTCACCGCCGCCACCGCCGCCCTGCCCGGCCCGCCCGGCCCGCTCGGCCCGTTCGGCGAAGAGGGCGAGCAGCCGGTCCAGGGTGCCGCTGCGGCGCAGGAAGAACAGCCGGTCCTTGACCGCGTCGAAGGTGACGGCGGCCGTGTCGTCGCCGGCCGTCACCGAGCGCCGCACGTACCGGATCCGGTCGTCCTCCCGCCCCCAGCCCGGGGCCGGGCGCAGCGGCAGGTCCCGGCGGCGCACCGGGTCGGCGAGGACCAGCTCGGCGAGGCGCGCCAGCACCACCACGTTCAGCCGGACGTGGCTGCTCCAGGCGTCCTCCACCCGGATGCCGTCCGCCCCCGCCCCGGGGGTGAACCGGCCGGTCGCCACCCCGGTGAAGGTGCTGAACGGGCTGGTCTTGCAGGCGGTGCGGTACAGGTACGAGAGCACCGAGCGCTCGGCCTTGCGCGCCCGTCCCCCCGGCTCCCCGCCCCCGGCGGTGGCCGCCGCGTACGCGTCGAGCTGCCCCTCCAGCACGGGCGAGGCCAGCAGCAGCCCGTGCCGCAGCCGGTCGTCCTCCAGCAGGCCGCGCAGCGCGGCCCGGCCCCGGCCCAGATCGGCGGCGAGCAGCGGCTCCCCCTCGGCGAGCAGCTTCTCCAGCCCACGGGTCCGCTCCAGCCAGAGCGCCAGCCGCCCGGCCGCCTCCTCGCCCAGGTCCGCCACCGCCCGCAGGGCGGCCCCGGGATCGGCCGGCACGCGCCCGTTGTGGATCCGGCGGCGCAGCCCCAGCAGTTCGCGCCGGAGCGCAGCGCCCGGCCCGCCCGGCTCCGGGTCGGTCGCGCCGACCGCCCGGTGCAGCACCTCGCTCAGCCACTGCGCGTCCGCCCGCAGCGCCTCCTCGGCCGCGAGCACGTCGGCCGCCCAGCGCCCGGTGTCCGCGCAGCGCAGCGCGTCGGCCGCGGCCAGCGGCAGGCCGGCGACGCGCAGCATGAAGCGCTCGCCCGCGTGCCATCCGGTGGTGGTGTCCATCCTGTGTCCCCTGCGTCTCTCGTGGCCCGGTCAGGCGATCTCGTGGCGGAAGTCGGCGGGCCGCGGCCGCTCGTGGCCGAGCAGCATGATCAGCAGCGGTGCCTCGTCGGTGTCCGCCAGCCCCAGCCGCTCGGCGTACGAGACGTTGTCGAAGCCCAGCGCCACACCGGCGCCGAGCCCGTGCGCGGCGGCGGTGGTGTAGAAGGTCTGCGCGATCGCGCCCACGGCCGCCCCCATCAGGCGGTAGCCCCGGTCGCCGACCGCGTCGAGGACGGCGGCCGTCCGCACCGTCGGCACCAGCACCGCGCCCGCCTGCTCCAGGTTGTAGTTGGACAGGAAGTAGTTGGCCTGGAGGAACGGCCCCGGCGGACCCGGCACCACCAGCCGCAGCGCGTGCTCCGCCGGGTCGTAGGCGTAACTGCCCGGCTCGATCCCCTCGACGTGGTTGACGAAGGCGTACAGGGAGGTCAGCGGCGGCCCGTCGGGCTGCTCCGCCTCACTGCCGGGCCGGGTCGCCGCACACTCCGCCAGCGCCGCCGCCAGCTGCTCCGCCGTCACCGCCCGGGTGGCGTCGAACCGGCCGAAGCTGCTGCGCCGGGCCCGCAGCGCGGCCGTCTCCCCCATCGGGGGCGCCGCGGGGGCGGGCAGCGGGACGGGCTCCCCGCCCCGCGGCGGGTACGCGGCGGCCGCGTCGAGAGCGCCGGGCGCCGGACGGTCCCCGGCCCGGCCGAGGGTGGCCCCGTGGATCCGCTCCAGCGTCTCGAAGGCCAGCACGGTGCGGGACCGCTCCGCGTCCCGGCGGCGCACCCCCGCGCCCGCCGACGGGGGCCCGGCGGCGGAGCCGGCCGCGTCGCCCTCCCACTCCAGGGGGAGCACCGCGAAGACGCCCTCCTCCCCGGGGGCCACGCCCAGCAGCCGGGCCAGGCGCTCCTCGTCGAACCAGAGCGCGGGCGCGATCCGCAGCCCGTGCTCCCGGGCCCACAGCCGCCAGGTCTGCACCAGCGCGCCCACGTCCATGCTCACCGCGTGGAAGGAGAAGCTGTTGTACTTGAAGGAGTTCTGCCAGTACTTGACGCTCAGCACCAGGTACTGCGAGGAGCCCTCCCCGGGGCCGTGGCCCAGGGCCTCGCGCACGTCACCGGTGACGTCGCCGGCCAGCAGCCGGCGCAGCCCGTGCTGGTGCGGGGCGTAGTGGTACAGGCCCGGGGTGAGCGGGCCGCCCGCGCCGGCCGCCCAGTACACGCCGACCGGGTAGAGGCCGCCGCCCGAGGCGGTGCCCCGCGACCAGTTGGCCTGCGTGTAGTGGGGGAGCGCCGCCAGGTCGGTGTTGGCCTGCACGCCCAGGCGCCGGCCGGTCAGCCCGTACGACTCCTGGAGCATCCCGGACAGCAGCGGCAGGGTGAACCCCCCTGCGGGGCGCGGCCCGCCGGCCGCCGGATCCGGCAGCGGCAGGGTCTCCGCGCCGGGGTAGTACTTCGCCTTGCGGGGGCGGTCGGCCCAGTCGGGCACGAAGTCGACGGGCTCCATGGGCACCCGGCCCCGGTACAGGATGGCGCTGGCGTAGTCATGGGCGTAGCCCACGGGTCCTCCTCGGTTCGTGCGGCCGGGCCGGGCGGGGCCGGCGGCCGGGTCAGGGGAAGGGGTGCGGGGCCGGGTTGAGGTCGGCCGGCTCCAGGTCGCGCCCGCGCAGCCCCGCCTCGCGCAGGGCGGTACGCATGCGCGGCATGCCCAGGGCGCGCTGCCTGGACCAGCCGAAGTCGATCGGCAGCAGCCCCGGCACCAGCACGCTCACGGTGTGCAGGCCCAGCGCCCGCTGCTCCGGCAGGGTCTGGTCGACCACCACCACGTCGAACCCCCCGGCGGCTACGGCCTCCACGCACCGCTCCAGGTCCTCGGCCACGTCGTCCGACACCCCCTCGGGGCCCAGCAGCGAGGACACCGCCCGCAGCGGACCCCGCGAGGGCCCGCGCAGCAGGAAGTCCGCGTGGCGGCCCATCTCCGGCACCCCGTACACCAGCGGGTGGTCGTGCAGCGCGGTGACCAGGTCGAAGTCGGCCGCCATCGCGCGCAGCCGCTCCTCCTCCCGCTCGGTGCGGCCGGGCAGGTTCACCGCGTCCGTGGCGATCTCGCACAGCGCCGAGTCCAGCGCCGACTCCGGGTCCAGCCCGGCCCCCGCCCCGAAGCACATCCGGCCGGGGCCGCCGTCGAACCGCTCGGCGACCGCCGTCACCACCGGGATCGGGAAGCTGATCCGGGTGTCGAAGAACCGCGCCCGGTACCCGTACAGGGCCAGCCGGTCGACCATCGCCCGCGTCGACGCCCGGGAACTGGTGGCCGGGTCGATCTCGGGCAGCGGCTGCCGCCCGTACCAGGTGAGCAGGAACGCGTCCCGCTCGACCACCTCCATCAGCCCGAAGTAGGCCGCCTCGGCCAGACTCCCGCCCGAGGCGCAGCCGTTGGAGCTCTCCTGCACGAACCGGTTCTCCAGACCCGGCGCGTGGTAGTACGTCAGCACCTCCGGCACCAGCCGCGGCTGCCGGTCGCGCAGCGACCACCCCCACACCCAGGGGATCTCCCGGTCCGGGTCGAAGGGCCGCACCCGCGGGTTGTCCCGGTGGAAAGCATCGCTGTACAGGCCCACCACCCGAGGGTCGACGGCCTCCGCCCCGAAGCCGTTCAGCGAACCGGTGACGCTGGTCGTGCGCGAGCGCGAGCGCATCCCCGCGTACCGCTCCAGCCCCTCCAGCACCCCGACGCGGGCGCTGCGGTCGAAGGAGTCCGTGTGGCCGCCCCAGAAGGTCTCGCGCAGGTACTCGCCCGACCGCATCGAGAAGCAGCCGATCGTCGCCGAGGTGGACGTCGAGGAGACGTCCTGCACCAGCGAGGGCCCCAGCGCCCCGCAGAGCGGGTTCGCGAACGCCGCCACGTCGATGGCGTACGCCTCCACGGGCCGGGTACGGAACGCCCCCGGCCGGTACTTGGGCGCAGGCTCCGGATCCAGCGCCCGGGCCGTGTCCGCCTCGGGCGTCCCGCACACCGGGCACTCCGGATCGGGCACCAGCGGGTAGCGCCGCACGCCCCCGCTCCGCAGGTCCAGCACCCACACCCCGGGGAACACCCCGCCCGCCGCCCCGGCGGCGCCGGAGCCCGCCGAGACCACCAGCGCGGCCAGCGCGTCGGCGGCGAAGGCGTGCGCGTACGGCCAGCCGCCCGCGGCCCGGGTCCCGCCGCCCAGCTCCAGGGCGTCCCGCAGCGCGACCGACCGCACCGCCTGCCAGCGCCGCTCCAGGCACAGCGCACACCCCGGCCCGTCGCCCGGGAGAGGGCCCACCACGGCCTGGTGCCCGTAGAGGGCGACCGGCACCGCGCCCGCCGGCGCCTCCCGCTCAGCGACGCGGAACGCGTCCCGCAGCCCCAGTGCCCGCACCGACACGGGCGGCCCGCCCAGCGCGGCCACCGCCCGCTCCAGCAGCCCCGTGAACCGCCCGGCGGCCTCCCGGCCGAGCCCGTCCGCCACCGAGGCGGAGCCGCTACGCGTCATCGCCGGACTCCCGGACCGCCGCCGCGGCGAGCAGCACCCGCACGGTGTGGATCCCCGCCCCGGCCAGGTCCGGCGACCCGGTCGGGACCGCGTACGCGTCGAGCCCCGCCCCGGCGAGCCGCTCCAGCACCCGTTCCCAGGACGCGGCGGGCTCCGCCGCCAGGGGCGCGGCCGGCTCCGCGGACACCGCCAGCGCGCGCGGGTCCAGGTCCGGCAGCAGGGGGTCGCGTCCCGCGTCGGCGGAATCCGCCCCGTACTGCGCGGCGCCCAGCAGCTCCCGCAGGGCCGCGACCGCCGCTGTGCGCCGGTCCAGGCCCTCGCCCAGCGCCCAGCGCTCCCCGGCGCGGGCGAGCAGCACCTGCACCCCGGAGCGCGGGCCCTCCCCGAGGTCCAGCAGCTCCGGCTCCAGCTCCAGCCGGTCCGCGGACCGCAGCAGGAAGGCGAGTTCGGCGTCCTCCCCGTCGCGCTCCGGCAGCGGCACCAGGGCCGCCCGGTCCCCGCGCACCGCCCGCAGCAGCGCGGCGTGCCCGAGCGCCGACAGCAGCCCGGCCGCGGCGGCGTCGGCGGGGGAGGGGCCGGCCCCGGCACCGGCGCGGGTGCGCTCGAAGAGCCGCCCCGCGTTGTGCGGCCCGAACGGCCGTACCGCGCCGGCCGGGACCAGCGCGGGCTCCTTCGTCAGCAGGGACACCGCGGGCTGGTACGCGGACGCCCCGCCCGGTATCCCGGAGGCCGTCGCCAGCCGCCCCGCGGCCACCGCGCCCGGCCCCGCGCCGGTCACGCCGCGGGCCGGCACCACGTGCTCCGCGTACACCAGCGCCGCCGCGTCCAGGGCCCGCATCCGCGCCCCCGCCACGTGGTGGACGTCGAACGCGGCCACGGTGCGGGTCTCCCCGTGCCCGAGGCCCAGCTCCACCACCCCGGCCTTCAGCGGGATCTGGGTGAGCTCCTCGTCCGCGTACCGGGTGAACACCCCCGCGTACGGGCGCACCACGGCCGAGCGCCGGTTCAGCTCCTCGACGAGGGCGTCCGCCTCCCGGGCGGTCTCCAGCGTGGGCAGCGCGGGCGTGCCCGAGGTGCCGGCGGCGGTGAGGTCCAGGGGGGCGGCCTCGGTCTCGCCCGGCGCGCAGAACGGGCAGCGGGGGTGCGGCAGCAGCGGCTCGGCGGTGACGTCCAGCGAGGCCGTGTCCTGGACGAGGAGCCGTCCGGCGGTCTCGGCGGGCAGCGAACCGGAGGCCGCGCGGAACACCTCGTACCCCAGCAGGTTCCCGATCATCGCGGCCAGCGGCCGCCCCGGCACCGGGCCCTCGGCGAGGGGCGCCTCCGGCAGGGCGAGGGCGCTCCACAGCGCGGCCGCGGCAGGGCCCCCGCGCGCCGAGCCCAGCCGCAGGGCCGCGCAGGACCAGCAGCCGGCGGTGCCGTGCGCCATGAGCGGGCCGACCACCGCGTCGTTCCCGTACGACCAGGCGGGCAGCAGGGTGCGCCCCTCGGGGACACCGGCGCGCAGCAGCGGCAGCAGCCGGGCCGGGGCCGCCGCCCCGCCGGTCACCACCACGAAGTCGTACCCGGCCAGCTCCGGCCAGCCGAGCGGGTGTCCGGGCAGCGTGCGGACCTCCACCGGGCAGCCGTCGGCGACGGCCTCGGCCGCCTCGGCCCGCACCTCCTCCGCGTCGGCGCCGGGCAGCACGCCGACGGTGGCGCAGCCGTTGCGCACCAGGCTCAGCGCACACCAGCGGGCCACCGCGTCCTCGCCGAGGACGGCGACCCGGGTGCCCCGGAAGCGCAGGAAGCGGGCTTCGGCGTCATCGGCGTAGTGGTCGTCGTAGGCGATCTGCGGCGCGAATCTGCGGGCCACGTCCGGCGGCGGGGCGGCGGCCCGGCCGGCGTCGGCGGGCTCGGCGACGGAACGGGCGAAGTCCCGTTCGTACAGGGTCTTGACGAGCTCGCCGACCATGGCGCGCTGGGCGTCGCCCAGGCCGTGGCACAGCTCGGTGACGGTGTGCTCGCCGGTCAGGTGCGGGACGATCAGCGTGGCGAACCGGTAGGCGGTGCGGGCGGTGAGGCGGAAGCCCCCGTCGGAATTGTGGAACAGCACGCCGTCGGGCGTCTCGGTGAAGAGCACGTCCCGGCGGATGCGGGGGCGCGTCGCGGCAACGTACTGATAGCTGTCCAGGGACATGGAACACCTCTGATTGCGGTCTGGTGGGGACGAAGACGTGAGGTGGGAAATGTCGGGGAGGCGTCAGGGGCCGCCTCAGCGGGGCAGGAGGGCCGGGGCGCCGGCCCGGTCCCGGGCCAGCCACCGCGCGTATCCGCGGAGGAAAGCGTGGATCCGGTAGGGCTCGCCGGGCGGTCCGTCCTCCAGCATCCCGGCCTCCACGAGCTGTTCGAGCACGCTCTCTTCCACGGCTGTGGCGGGACCGGAGCCGGGGTCGAGCGAGCCCAGCAGCAGGAACGCCTCGCGCAGCCGGGGCGGGAGCGCGCCGACGGCCTGCCCGAGGACCTCCGGCACGGACAGCCGGGGGTCCTCGGCGAGGGCCAGCCGGCCCGGTGGGTCCGCCGCCAGCCAGGCCGCGCAGTCGGCGACGGACAGTCCCGGCCGGGTCAGCAGCCGCCCGGCGGCGATCCGCAGCGCGAGCGGGAACCATCCGCACACGGCGGCCAGTTCACGCGCGGCCGGCTCCTCGGCGGCGATCCGGCCGGCTCCGGCGAGGCCGGCGAGCAGGGCGTGCGCCTCGGCCGGGGAGAGCACGTCGAGCCGGTGGACGAAGCCGCCGTGCGTGGCGACCGCCGCGGCCAGGGCGCGCCGGCTGGTCACCAGTACCGTGGCGCCGCCGGTCTCCGGCAGCAGCGGCAGCACCTGGCCGGCCCCGGCCGCGTTGTCGAGGACCAGCAGCCGCCGGCCGTCGCCGCCCGGTCCGGGCAGCAGTGCGCGGGCCTCCCCGGTGTCCAGGGGGCTCCCGTCGGGCCGGGTCAGGTCGATGGCGGACACCCCGCCCGGGAAGGCCGCCCGGATCTCGTGCGCGCTCTGCCGCGCGAGCGCCGACTTGCCGATCCCGGGTGCTCCGGAGACGACCAGCAGACGGGGGCCGGCGGGGTCGGTGAGGCGGTCCGCCAGGGCCCGCAGGTCCGCGGTGCGTCCGGCGAACCCGGGCACCGGCGGCGGTCCGGAGGGTCCGGAGGGCCCGGGGGAGCGGTCGCGGACGGCGAGGGCGGGGCCTGAGCGCGGCGCGGCCGGTTCGGGGTCCAGGGGGCGGGCGGCCGGGCCGAGTTCCTCGGCCCGCAGGATCGCGAGCTCCAGGCGGCGCAGGCCCGGCCCGGGGTCGACACCGAGTTCGTCGCGCAGCCGCTCGCGCACGGTGCGGTACTCGGCCAGCGCCTCCGCCTGCCGGCCGGTGCGGTACAGGGCCTCGACGAGCTGCTCGGTGAAGCGCTCGCGGACGGGCCGGTGGCGGGCGCCCTCGTACAGGTCGACGAGTACCTGGTGGCAGTTCCCGGCGGCCAGTTCGAGGTCGCAGACCCGCTCCAGGACCCGCAGCCGCTCCTGTTCGAGGGCCGGTACCGCGTCCCGCTGGAGCATGCCCGAGGCCACGTTCGACAGGGGCTGCCCCTGCCAGAGGGTGAGGGCCTCGCGCAGCCGGTACAGCTCCTCGGGGGTCCCGGCGGCGGCCCGTGCCTGGGCGGTCAGTAACCGGAACAGGGCGAGGTCGAGCGTTTCGGTGTCGTTGTGCATCCGGTAACCGCCCGGCACGGCCTCGATGGTGGTCGCGGATATGCCGTATTTCTCGAATAACCTGCGGAGCCGCAGCACACAGGTCTGGAGTGCGGCCCGGGCGGTCGCGGGAGGTTCCTCGTCCCATACGGCGCGCAGCAGATAGCCGGTGGAAACCACGGTGCCGGGATGGAGCAGGAGGGCGGCGAGGAGGCTGGTCGGTTTGGAGGGCTTGAGAACTGCTGTCTCGGGGCCGTGTGCAATACTCAAGGGCCCCAAAAGCTGGAACCGCATTGATGGTCCCCCGTGTCGGGTCACGTGTCGCAAATGAGCGTGACGGGGGCGTCGTTCCCGCGAGCCGCCACGACGGACACGCCTCCGGAAAAGTCCGGACCAGTGCCCGCGGCCGCTCGCCGCCCCCCGTTGGGCGGTGAATAACTGGAACCCTACAGAAGGGATCTTGTGAAAGTCGAGTTCGGATGCGGATCAATTCCGGCGTAGCGGCCTTCTTCCCCTCTCCGTCACCCCGGGAATGCGTGGAGTTACCGCCGGTTCGTCAATTCTGTTCACAGCTAAACGAGTCCCGATAAAGGATCGCTTGAGTGCAGGGGGAGGGGGCATTCCGGGGCGGCTCCCGCATGGCCGGATCGGACGCCGGACTGGCGGATTCCGGATAATGATCCGGAACCGGAATCCGCCGTCGCAGGAGGATCGGGGGAGTTCTACTCGAAGCGCGCGGTGTCGCCCGCGCCGCGGCGCAGGATCTCCGCCCCGCCGCCGGAGAAGTCGATGACGGTGGTCGGCCGGGTGCCGCAGTCCCCGGAGTCGACGACGGCGTCGACCACGTGGTCGAGCCGCTCCTTGATCTCCCAGCCCTGGGTGAGCGGCTCCTCCTCGTCGGGCAGCAGCAGGGTGCTGGAGACCAGCGGCTCGCCCAGCTCGGCGAGCAGCGCCTGGGTGACGAGGTGGTCCGGGATCCGGACCCCGACCGTCTTCTTCTTCGGGTGCAGCAGCTGGCGCGGCACCTCCGGGGTGGCCTTCAGGATGAAGGTGTAGGCGCCCGGGGTCGCCGCCTTGACGGCCCGGAACACGTCGTTGTCCACGTACACGAACTGCCCCAGCTGGGCGAAGTTCTGGCACACGAGGGTGAAGTGGTGCTTGTCGTCGAGGTTGCGGATCGACCGGATCCGCGCGAGGCCGTCGCGGTTGCCCAGCTGACAGCCCAGCGCGAAACAGGAGTCCGTGGGGTACGCGATGAGCGCGCCGGAGCGGAGGGAGTCCGCCACGCCGGTGAGGGTGCGCCGCTGGGGATTCTCGGGGTGAACGTCGAAGTACTTCGCCATCCGCCGAGCCTACGGGACCGGACCGCCCCACTCCGGAGCTCGCGCGCGGTACTCCGTCCGGGTTCACTTGGGACGCCCGTTCGGACGCAGCGCCGAGTTTATGATCATCGGTTCGGCTGCCCGTCCTCTTTGATGCTGCCATCCGGCCGGAGGACAAAGGTGGAGGGCTGTGTGGCGATGTCACGGACGAAGGCGTGGACCGCGGTCACCGCGGTGACGGGGGCCGCCGCACTGGCCATCACCCACACACCCGGCGGCACGGCCGAAGCCGCACCCCCCGGCGCCGCCCCGGAGGCCGCGGTCACCCTGCTGGTCGGCCACGCCGTGGACGGCGGGGTCCGCGCGGACGACGCCGTGTGGTGCGCCGCCGGAGCCTTCCGCGGCGGCCGCTGCGGCACCTGGCAGGAGCAGCGGGTGCTCGCCACCGCCCGGGGCGGCGCCGTCCTGTCGGACCCGGCCCTCGGCGACGCCGGCGACCTCCCCACGGACTCGGGCTCCCCGCTGGAGATCGGCCTCGCCCGGGCGGAGGCCGGCCGCCTCACCGACGTCACCGTCACCGACGGGCACGGCCGCCACCTCGCCGGTGAACTCGGCCCGGACGGCGAGCACTGGCGCAACACCGAACCCCTGCGCGCGGGCGAGGGCTACACGGTCCGCGTCGGCGCCCAGGACGGCCGCGGTGCCCCCGTCGGCGTCAGCCTGGCCTTCCGCACCGCGCCGCCCGACGCACCCGCCGACGGGAACAGGATCACCGCCGAGTTCGGCCCCCGCCCGGGCACGTACGGCGCCGGCGAGGTCGTCACCGCCGAACTCAGCCACCCCGTCCCCGCCGACGACCCCGAAGCCCGCGCCCGCGTCGAACAGGCCCTCCAGGTCACCTCCCGCCCCCAGGTGGAGGGAGCCTGGCACTGGGTGAACAGCTCCACCCTGCACTTCCGGCCCCGCACCTACTGGCCCGCCCACACCGTCGTCCGCGTCCGCAGCGGCCTCGACGGGGTCGAACTCGGCGAGCACGGCTACGGGGGCCCCTCCGAGACCCTGGAGTTCACCGTCGCGGACCGCATCGAGGCCGTCACCGACTCCGCCGCCCACGAGATGACCGTACGCCGCAACGGACGCGTCATCAGGACCATCCCCGTCACCACCGGAAAGGCCGGCTTCCTGACCCGCAGCGGCATCAAGGTCGTCCTCGGCAAGGAGGCCAAGGTCCGCATGCGGGGCGACAGCGTCGGCATCAAGAAGGGCACCAAGGAGTTCTACGACCTCCCCGTCCGCTACGCGACCCGGGTCACCTGGAGCGGGGAGTACGTCCACGCCGCGCCCTGGTCCGTCGAGTCGCAGGGCGAGGAGAACGTCAGCCACGGCTGCACCGGCATGTCCACCGAGGACGCCGCCTGGTTCTACGAGACCGTCCGCGAGGGCGACATCGTCGAGGTGGTCAACAGCGGCGGCGAGCGGATGGACCCCTTCGGCAACGGCATCGGCGACTGGAACATGGACTGGCGCACCTGGCTCTCGGGCAGCGCCCTGACCCCGGCGGCCGCCGCCCACCGCACGCCGGAGGCCCCCACCCGCCTCGACCCGACGACCTGACGTGTCCCGCCTCGCGCCGCCCCGCCCGGCGCGGTCCGCCGCCGGACCGCGCCGGGCACTGCTCGCGGGCTCCGCCGGGAACTTCACCGAGTGGTACGAGTTCGGCGTCTACGGCGCCTTCGCCACGGTCATCGCCGACCGGTTCTTCACCCCCGCGCAGGCGGCCGGGCA
This sequence comes from Streptomyces sp. NPDC044002, assembly GCF_056434525.1. NCBI lineage: Bacteria > Bacillati > Actinomycetota > Actinomycetes > Kitasatosporales > Streptomycetaceae > Streptomyces > Streptomyces sp. NPDC044002. Next base: position 106,853 of record NZ_JBWKEZ010000002.1, on the reverse strand, counting down.
GGGCGGCGCCGGCCCGCTGGTCGCCGCGTACGCCTCCTTCGCGGTGTCCTTCTTCTTCCGGCCCGTCGGAGCCGTCCTCTTCGGCCGGATCGGCGACCGCGCCGGCCGCCGCCCCGCCCTGGTCCTCGTCATCGCCCTGATGACCCTGGCCACCACCCTGATCGGGCTGCTCCCCGACCGGGACGCCATCGGCGCCGCCGCGCCCTGGCTGCTCACCCTGCTCCGCGTACTGCAAGGGCTCTGCCTGGGCGGGGAGTTCGGCGGGGCCGTGGCCCTGATGACGGAATCGGCACCGCCGGGCCGGCGCGGCCGGCACGGGGCCTGGCAGTCCTTCACCGTCGCCCTGGGCCTGCTCGCCGGCGCGGCCGTCGCCGCCCTCCTGGCCGGGCTGCTCGGCCCGGCGGCCCTGCACGCCTGGGGCTGGCGCATCCCCTTCCTGCTGGCCCTGCCGCTCGGCCTGGCCGCGTACCGCCTGCGCACGGGCCTCCCCGAGGACCCGCCGCCGGCCCCCGCGCCGGCCCGGCCGCCGGACCCGGCCCCGGCGCCCGAGCCCGCACCGCCGGAAGCCGTACCGGCCGCGGCGGGTGCCGGGCCGGCCGGCCGCGCCGCGGGCGGTACGGCCGTCAGCGGTACCGGCCCCGGGCCCGCCCGCACGACCCCCGCAGGGGCCGGAACCGCCCGGGCCGTCGGTCTCGGGGTCGCGCGGCTCATGGGCTGGTCCGCGGCCGGGTACACCTTCCTCGTGGTGCTGCCCTCCTACCTCCAGGCCACCCTCGGCGCCTCCTTCCGGCAGGCCCTGACCGCGACCGCCCTCGCCAACCTCGGCTTCGCCGCCGCCATCCTGCCCGCCGGGATCCTCAGCGACCGGGTCGGCCGCCGGCCCGTCATGCTCGCCGGGGCCCTCGGCGTCACCCTCCTCGCGCTCCCGCTGCTCCACCTCCTCCAGGACCCGGCGGCCGCCGCCCCCGCCAAGGCCGCCGCCGTCCTCGGCGCGGGCGCCACCGTCGGGCTCCTCGCCGGCCCGGGGCCCGCCATGCTCGCCGAGATGTTCCCCGCCCGCGTGCGCTGCACCGGGCTCGGGCTGGCGTACGCCCTCACCGGCGCCGTGTTCTCCGGCTGCGCGGGCCTCGTCATCACCGCCCTGACCGCCGCCACCGGCGACCACGACGTCCCCGCCTACTACGCCGCCGGCACCTGCGCCCTCAGCGCCCTCGCCCTGGCGGGGCTGCGCGGCGACGACCACCGCAGGCCCCTGGAATGAAGGTGATCGGCCTGATGTCGGGCACCTCGTACGACGCCGTCGACGCGGCCGCCGCCCGGCTCACCCCGGAGGACGGCGGCGAGACCCTGCGGCTGGTCCCGCTCGGACTGGTCAGCGCCCCCTACGAGGACGGACTGCGCGACGCCCTCGCGGCGGCCCTGCCGCCCGCGCCCACCACCCTGGCCGACGTCTGCCTCCTCGACACCCGCATCGGACAGGCCTTCGCCGCCCTCGCGGCCCGCGCCGACCGCGAACTGTGCGCCGGCCGCGCCGCACTGATCGCCTCGCACGGCCAGACCGTCTACCACTGGACCGACGCCGGACGGGTCCACGGCACCCTCCAGCTCGGCCGCCCCGCCTGGATCGCCGAAGCCACCGGACGACCCGTCGTCTCGGACTTCCGCCCCCGCGACATCGCCGCCGGCGGCCAGGGCGCCCCGCTCGTCGCCCTCGTCGACCTGATGCTGCTGCGCGGCCGCCCCGGCACGCCCGCCGCCCTCAACATCGGCGGCATCGCCAACCTCACCGCCCTGCCCCGGACGGGCCCGCCCGTCGCCTTCGACACCGGCCCCGGCAACGCCCTGATGGACGCCGCCGTACGCGAACTCACCGGCGGCCGGCTCGGATACGACGAGGACGGCGCCCTCGCCGCCGCCGGCCGGGTCCACGAACCGCTCCTGCTGCGCCTGCTCGCCGAGCCCTACTACCGGCTGCCCGCGCCCAAGACCACCGGCAAGGAGCTCTTCCACCACGGCCACCTGCGCGCCGCCCTCGACGGCTGCGCCCCCCTCCCGCCGCAGGACCTCCTCGCCACCCTCGCCCGCCTCACCGCCCGTACCGTCGCCGACGCCCTGCGCCCGCTGCGCGTCACCGAGGTCGTCGCCTCCGGCGGCGGCACCCGCAACCCGGCCCTGATGGCCATGCTCCGCGAGGAACTGCCCCCGCGCACCGCCCTGCTGGACTCGGCGGCACTGGGACTGCCCGCCGCCGCGAAGGAGGCGTACGCCTTCGCCGTCCTCGGCTACCTCGCCCTGCACGGCCTGCCCGGCAACGCCCCCGGGTGCACCGGGGCACGGGGGCCCCGGGTGCTCGGCTCCCTCACCCCGGGGCGCGCACCGCTGCGGCTTCCGCCCGTGCCCTCCCGGCCGCCGGTACGGATCGCGGTCGGCCCGCCGCCGTGACCCCGGCCGCGTCCGGGCGGGGCGCGGGACCCGGGCGCGGGTGCAGGGAGCAGACGGCGGTGGTGCCGGGAGGCAGCACCCGCACCCACGGCCCCGGCCGGTCCGGCAGCAGCGCGAGCAGCGCCGGCAGGGCGGAGGCGAAGCACAGCAGGCCCCCGTCCGGCTCCCGGTGGTAGTAGAGCGGGGTGCCGCCGGCCCCGGCGGCCAGCACCAGCACCGGTTCGGCGCGTGCGTCGACCACGGCCGCCGCGTACGCGCCCTCGACGTGCGCCGCGAACCGGTCGCCGTCCAGCGCGAAGGCGGAGTGCGCCAGCGCCGCGTCGTTCCGGTCGGCGACCGGGAGGCCGCGGACCTCCAGCCGGGTGGCCAGGGCGAGCCGGCCCTCGATCCCGCCGTCGAGGGCCGCGGCGACCCCGCCCCGGTCGAAGACCCGGCCGGACGCCAGGGCCCACCCCTCGCCGCGGCTGAGGCGGATCCCGCCGGAAGGGCCGGTGCCCAGCCGCGCGGCGGCGGCGTGCAGCCGGTGCGCCGGGAGGCCGGCGCCGTAGTGGCCGAGGAACGCGTACATGGTGATCACTTCCTTGAGACGGCCCCGCCCGGGGCGGGGAGCCCGCCGTCCCGGCCGCCCGGGACGGAGACCCGGGCGCGGTCCGGGTCCCGGTCGGGTACCGGGATCCGCCGGCCGGCGGGCACGAGTTCGGCGAGTGCTGCTTCCAGGTCCCCGGCGGAGACCGGGGTGAGCAGGGAGCCGTGGTGGGCGTACGGGTCGCCCAGCCCGCGCAGCAGCACCATGCGGGCCTCCTCCCGGCCCCCGGTCACGGCCGCCGCGACCGCGCGCGGGCGGACGCCGTCGGGCAGGGTCCTGGCGGCGCCGGCGCGGGCCAGCAGGTCCTCGTGGGCCGCCTCGTCGGCCGGGCCCAGCAGGCCCCGGCGGCGGGCGACCGCGGCGGCGGCGCGCAGGCCGAGGGCGAGCGCGTCCCCGTACGGCAGGCCCGGCCCGGCGAGGCCCCGCACGGCCCGGGCGACGGGCTCGCCGTAGCGCAGGGCGGCGGCGGGGCCGCGGCCGAGCGGGTCGTGGGAGCAGAGCGCGGCCCGGGCCTCCAGGCAGAGCGAGACGTACGACGCCAGGGCCTGCGGGTCGTACCCGCCGCCGGGCCGCAGCCCGGAGGCCACCCGCCCGGCCGACGCCGGGACGACGGCCAGCACGGTGCGCAGCAGCGGCGCCAGCCCGGCGCGCAGCCGGTGCGGCGGCAGGGTCGCGAGGTACTCCAGGTCGATCCGGACCAGGGCCGGCGCCGCGAGGCGGCCGGCGGGTCCCGCCACCGACAGGGCCGTGTCCGTCATGGCCCGCAGCGTGGTGGGCAGCCGGACCAGGGCCGGCCGGGTGCCGTCGGGGTACCGGGCCCGGTCGGCCGCCTCGATCACGCGGCTGCCGCCGAGCGCTACGGCGAGGGCGCCGTCCGGCACCACGAGGGGGCCGTCTCCGTCGGGCCACAGCACCCCGGTGGGCGCGGCCGCGCCCAGCAGGCGCAGCGCGCGCGCCGCGTGCTCGCGCGGCAGCCCGGGGTCGGTGACCAGGGCGATCCGGCCGGGGGCGAGGTCCCGCAGGACGTCGGGGAGTCCGTCCGGCGGGCCGTCCCCGCAGCGGATCCGCACGGGGACGTGCACCGGGCCGACGAGCAGGGACCGGTCGATGCGGACGGAGGAGAGGTGTGCGGACATGCCGCCCACGATCGGGGCGCCCGCACCCCAGCGGCATGAGGCCCAGACCCCGTACCGGTCCCTCCCGTCCGGTCCCACCCCGCCCGTCCGGTCCCACCCCCGCACGGCGCTGTCACTCAGAGCGACGGCTGGTGACTGCTAGTGTCGGTCCGTGGACGAAGAAGACCGCACCATTCCCCGGGTCTTGATCGTCGACGACCACCCCCTGTTCCGCGAGGGGCTGCGGGCCGCCCTGGAGAGCACCCGGGGCGCGGTCGTCGTCGCCGAGGCCGAGACCGGCGGCGAGGTCCCGGACGCCGTGGACCGCCACCGGCCGGACGTGGTCGTGATGGACCTCTCCCTGCCCGACGTCTCCGGGATCGAGGCCACCCGCCGCCTCGCCGGCACCCACCCCGGCCTGCCCGTCCTGATGCTCACCATGTCCGACGACGACGGCAGCCTGCTCGCCGCCCTCCAGGCGGGCGCCCGCGGCTACGTGGTCAAGGGCGCGGGTTCCGAGGAGGTGCTGCACGCCCTGCGCACGGTCGCGGCGGGCGGCGCCGTCATCGGCTCCGAGATCGCGGCCCGGCTCTCCGAACTCCTGGCCGGCGGCCGCCGCCGCGACGCCGGACGGCTCTTCCCCTCCCTCACCTCCCGCGAGGTGGAAGTCCTCGAACTGATCGCGCGCGGCCACGACAACCGGCGCATCGCCCGGGAACTGGTCCTGTCCGAGAAGACCGTCCGCAACCACGTCACCCACGTCTTCGAGAAGCTCCAGGTCACCTCCCGCGCCGAGGCCGTGGCCCGGGCCCGGGACGCGGGCCTGGGCGGCGACGCCGGCTGACCCCGCGGGCCCGGGAACCGGGCCGCCCGGAAACCGGGACGCCCGCCCCATGCGCCCGGGACCGGGCACGCACCAGGCTGGAAACCAACGCACCGAGCGGCCGGGGAGGCCGACATGCGCACAGCGAACCGGACCACCGCGAGCACGCCCCGCTCGGGGCCGGAGATGCTGCCCGCCTACGCCGTCTGCGTCCTCACCATGCTCGCCGCCATCACCTGGGGCATCGTCACCCTCACCCACATCGGCGACCCGGCCCTGCGCACCGTACGCCTCCACCTCGCCGCCGACCACGTGCTCGCCGGCCTGGGCATCGCCCTCACCGGCATGGTCTTCGCCGCCCGCCGGACCGCCCGGGTCCTCGGGTGGCTCATGCTGTGCTCGGGCTGCCTGCTGACGCTCGCCCAGGTGGTGCCGCAGACCGCGGTGGTGCACGGAGCGGGCCCGCGCGTGCTCACCGCCGTGTTCATCCTGGTGGCGGTCGCCTTCACCCTGGTCAACATCATCATCTACCCCATGCCGCTGTGGCTGCCCACCGGCCGCTTCCCCCGCTGGGGCGCGCCGTACGTGGCCTTCACCGCCCTGTTCAGCGCGGCCCAGCAGTACTACGTCTTCACCAGCCCCGGCTTCGTCTACTACGGCGTCGAGACCCCCATCGCCGGCTCCGGATGGGCCGCTCTGGAGCGCCTGCTGACGCCGTGGATGGACACCGCGCTGCGCTGGGTGCCGCCCTTCATCGCGGGCATCGGCATCCTCGTCATGGCCGTCCGCTGGCCGCGCTCCGCCCCGTCCGACCGCCCCTACGCGATCCTGGCGGTGCCCTACCTGCTGTGGCTCGCGGTGATCGCCGTCAACCAGTACGGCGACCCGCCGATGGGCTTCGAGGTCGTCATGGTCTACCTCGCCGCCGCGTCCTGGCCGGCGACCGTGGGCTACGTCCACATCCGGGAGCGCACCTGGGCCCTGGACCGGGCGGGACGCCGCATCCTGACCGCGTTCGTCCTCACCTTCGGCCTGTTCATGGCCTACGCGGGCGGCGCCTTCGTCCTCGACTACTTCGCGCCCGGCTCCCTCACCCCCGAATCCGGGCTGATGGCCTGCCTCACCCTGCTGGTGGGCTTCCTGCTGCGGCCCACCGCGCGCTGGGCCGCCCGGCTCGTCGACCGCTACTACTACGGCGAACGCGCCCAGCCTTACCAGGCGGTGCGCGCCCTCGCCGACCGGCTCAGCCACGCCCTCGACCCGGGGGACATGCCCCGCCTGCTGTGCGACACGGTCGTGCACACCCTCCACCTGCCCGCCGCCCGCCTGGTGATCAGCACCCGGCACGGGGACCGCGAACTGGCCCGCCTGGGCAGCCCCGGCAGCGGCGACGAGGCCTTCCCCCTGGTCCACCGGGACAACGCCATCGGCCACCTCTACGTCCCGCCGCGCGCCGGTGAACTCGCCCTCGACCAGCAGGACCGGGAGGCCGTGCGGATCCTGGCCGACCACAGCGCGCCCGCCATCGCCTCCCTCCAGCTCTACGAGGAACTCCAGACGAGCCGCGAGCAGATCGTCCTGGCCCGCGAGGAGGAACGGCGCCGGCTGCGCCACGACCTGCACGACGGCCTCGGCCCCGCCCTGTCCGGGCTGCGCCTCCAGGTCGACGCGGCCCGCGCGGCCATACCGCCCGGCACCCGGGCCACGGACTCGCTGGCCGCCGTGTCCGAGGGCATCGGGCAGGCCATCGACGAACTGCGCCACATCACCGGCGGACTGGCCCCCGCCGCCCTGGACGGCGCCGATCTGCCCCGGGCCCTGCGCCAGCTCGCCGAACACCTGGGCCGCACCCTGCGCATCACCGTCAGCCTGGCCCCCGAGCCCTTCCCGGGCCTGCCGGCCGCCGTGGAAGTGGCCCTGTACCGGATCGCGGCGGAGGCCCTGAACAACGTCGTCCGCCACGCGCGGGCCGGCCACGCCCACGCGGCGGTCGTGCTCACCCCCGAAGCGGTGACGGTGGAGGTCACCGACGACGGGTCCGGCGTCCCCGCGGGCGCGCCCCGCGACACCGGGGTGGGGCTGCGTTCGATGGCCGAGCGCGCCGAGGAGCTGGGCGGCACCTTCGACCTGGTCAGCTCCGGAACCGGGACCGTGGTCAGGGCCGTACTCCCTCGTACGGCCGGGACCGGCACGGGACCCGGGGACCATGTGCCCGGGACAGGGGGCTCCGTACGTTGATGGTCCGAAGCCCGAACGGGCCCGGAGAACCAGAGGAAGAGGAACCATCATGTACGCGAAGATCGTGAAGCTCGCTCCGGTGGCACTGGTCACCGTCGGCCTGATCCTGGCCGGTCCGTCCGCACTGGCCGCCCCCCAGCAGCAGTCCGACGTGGTGTCGGTGCTGGAGCACAAGGCCAAGGGCAAGAAGGGGCCCTACCCGAGCAAGTCGTCCTGTGAGGCGGCCGGCAAGTCGGGCCACTACAAGAGCTACTACTGCAAGCAGATCGACCACAAGTGGTGGCTCTACTACACCACGAAGTGACCGGAGGACAGCTCCTCCAGCCGGGCCCGGGACGCACGTCCCGGGCCCGGCGCACGTGCGCCCTCGGCTCACGTACGGGGCGCGGGCGGCGCCGCCAGGGGCGCGTCGCCCAGCTGCACGAGCGTCAGCAGGACCAGCGCGTCCGTCCAGCCGAGGGGCACCACGGCCTTCGGGAGGCCCTGCGCGTCCACCGTCTCGGGGAGCTCGCCCAGCACGTTGCGCTGCGCCAGCACCCAGTCCAGGACCGCGGAGCCCTTCGCCCGCTCGCCCGTCGACGACCAGGCGAGCGCGAAGAACGAGGTGCTCGCCGTCCAGGTGATGTTCCCCCACCGCGTGTCCGGGTCGCTGCCCGGCACCAGACCGCCGTTGGGCCGCAGCAGCTCCCGGTAGGTGGTGTCGAGCGCCCCCGGGAGACCGGCCGGCGCCTCGTTGAACGGCGGCGCCATGAACGCCGCCGCGCTGTCGTGGCCGTGCAGCCCGTCCGCCGTGCGCTGGTAGCCGAGCGGCGCGAACCGCTTGGCGATGCCCCGCTCCAGCCGGCCCGCCGCCTCCGTCCAGCGCGCGGCCTCCTGCTGCCGCCCGAGCCCGGCGGCCAGGTCGGCGGCCGCCCGCAGTCCGGACAGCAGCGGCGCCGCCGTGCCGATGTTGGCGGTGTCCGTGGGCAGTTCCCAGTAGTCCGGGGAGGCCGGCGGCAGCCCCTCCCCGTCCAGGGAGGCCGCCGCGTAGTCGGCCGCCTTCAGGATCGCCGGGTACAGCACCCGCAGCCGCTCCGCCCGGTCGGCCGCGGGCGCCGTCCGGTACCACTGCCAGGTGGCCCAGGGCACCCAGCCGTTCGCGTCCAGCTGCCACCGCCGGTCGTCCGGCGGCCCCGAGCCGTCCAGCTTGGTACGGGCCTCCCAGGTGCCGTCCGGCCGCTGCGTCCGCGCGTTGTACAGCAGGATCCGGTACGCCTCCTCGTCGTGCCCGGTGTGCGCGAACGCCGCCGCCGCGAAGGCGGAGTCCCGGGGCCAGGAGAAGTCCCAGAACGGGTACCAGGCCGCCGCCAGCGCACCGTTCGGCCGCAGCAGCGCCCGCATCGACAGCAGCGCCCGCTCCGCGCCCTCGCGCCGGGCCCCCGCCGCCCCCGGCACCAGGCCCCGGTCCAGCCAGCGCCGCGACTCGGCGATCTGGGCCAGCGCGCCCGCGTCGCCCGCCTCGACCACCCTCGACTTCTCCGCGCCCTCCGGCAGGTAGCGCCAGCGGCCCGAGGGCAGCACCAGGACGTTGCTGCCCTCCACGTAGCGGGCCCCGACGGCGAAGGCCGGGTCCACGGCCTCCACCGCCCGCCCGTTGGAGAGCAGGCCCGCCGTCCGGGCCGGCTTCATCGAGGCCGGGACGTAGCAGGCCTCGGTCTCCCCGCACCGCTCGGACCCGGCCGGGTTCACGTAGAACGCCAGCCGGCCCGAGCCCGGCTGCCAGCCGCCCCGCGCCTGGTCGTACTGCGCGGCCGCGGGGGAGCCGGCCGCGGCCGTCCGCGTGCCGTGCCAGGTCACCGCCCCGGCCTCGGCGGTGGTGGCCTGCGCGAACAGGTAGTACCGGGCGCCGGGCCGCAGCGCCGCCGTCAGCGGCACCTCCACCCAGCCCGTGCCCGGCCCGCCCAGGGCGGCCAGGTCCACGGTGGCCGAGGCGATCGCGGAGCCGGCGTCGTCCCGCGCGGTACGGACCTGCACGCCCAGCCTCCCGGTCGAGGCCGTGCTGCCGATGAACAGCGAGACCCTCGACAGCCGGTCGTCGTCCGTACTGAACTCCTGGGCCCCCGCCCGTCCGGTGCTTCCCGAGCCCTTGATCCCGTACAGGGCCACCTCGTGCCCCGCCTGGCCGTCGAAGGCGGACCGCCCGTCGGGCGCCAGGGGCCCGCTCGCGGCGGCCGCCCCGTCCGCCGTCTGCAGCAGCGTCGCCAGCAGGGCGGTGGCCAGCAGGACGGACCGTGTGCGCATCACGCATTGCCTCCACTGTGATGAAGCGTCAATAAGCCCGGCAGAGCGCGTACGCGGCGCCATTCATCCAATATCCCCGGCCGGGGCGCCGCCGGGAGACGTGACCGCCCCTGCCGCGCCGGACACCCCGCAGCACCGCCCGGACGGTCCAACGCCCCGTCACCGGCCGGGGTAACGGCCCGACCGCCACCGCCGCCTCACCAGTGCTCCACAGCCGCACAAGCGGCACACCACCGCACTCGAACACGCTCTCCCTGTCCAGCCGCGCGCACCCATCGCGCGCACCCGAACCGACCGGCACACGAGGCGCCGGGCCACACCCACGGGGGAAATGTGATCACTCGACGGACCGCACTCCGGGCAGGCGTCGCCGCCGGCAGCATCGTCGGCACCGGAGGCATGCTGCTGCCCGTCGTGAACGCCGCCGGGAACGGCACGGCCGGTGCCACCGCGGGCGCCGCCGAGCTCGACCCCGTCGGCATAGCCAAGTTCACGCAGAAGATGCCGCTGCCCCCGGTCCTGACGCCCTACCTGAACACGGGCACGACCAGCTACTACCGCATGACCCTGAAGGAAGCCACCAAGGAGATCCTGCCGGGCATCAGAACCCCGCTGCGCACCTTCAACGGCTCCTTCCCCGGCCCCGTCATCAAGGCCGAGTCGGGCCGGCGCGTCGTGATCAAGCAGACCAACTCCCTCGCCGTCCCCACCTCGATCCACCTCCACGGCGCCCACGTCCCGCAGGACAGCGACGGCGCCCCGATGGACCTGATCGCGGCCGGCGGCGGCAGCAAGACGTACACGTACCCCAACACCCAGCCCCACGCGAACCTGTGGTTCCACGACCACGCCCACCACATGGAGTCGGAGAACGTCTACCGCGGGCTGACCGGCACCTACATCCTCACCGACGACATCGAGCGCCGGCTGCCCCTGCCCGCGGGCCAGTACGACGTCCCGATCGCGCTGCGCGACGCCCGCTTCCTGGAGAGCGGCGAACTCATCTACCAGATGGGTGACTTCATGAAGCGCAACGTCATCATGGCCAACGGCAAGGCCTGGCCGTACTTCGAGGTCGCGGCCCGCAAGTACCGCTTCCGCCTCACCAACACCTCCAACCAGCGCTTCTTCGACCTCCACCTCGCCGACAACTCCGAGCTCGTGCAGATCGGCACGGACGGCGGCCTGCTCCCCGCCCCGCACCGCACCGACGTGGTCAAGATCAGCCCCGGCGAGCGCGCCGACGTCGTCATCGACTTCTCCCGCTACCCCGTCGGCACCGTGATCGAGCTGCGCAACAAGGACTTCCCGCCGTTCGAGCCTGCGGAGGCGGTCAGCAAGGTCCTCCAGTTCCGGGTCACCCGCACCGCGGCCGACCGCAGCTCCGTCCCGGACCGGCTGCGCACCCTGCCCGCGCTCGGGCCGGCCAGCGTCACCCGCGAGTTCGACATGAAGATGGACGAGGAGCCCGGCGGCACCGGCGCGTACATCAACGGCAAGACGTACGACATGGACCGCATCGACACCGAGATCGCCTACGGTGCCACCGAGATCTGGACCGTGACGAACAGCAACAAGCTCGCCCCGCACAACTTCCACATGCACCTCGTGCAGTTCCGGGTGCTGGAACGCAACGGCAAGCCCGTCACCTCCGGCCCCGAGACCGGCCTGAAGGACACCGTGCCGCTCAAGCCGGGCGAGACCGTCAAGGTCCAGGCCACCTTCGACGGCTACCGCGGCACCTACGTCTACCACTGCCACCTGTTCGACCACGGCGCCATGGGCATGATGGCGAACATGCGCATCTCCTGACGCCCCGCACGCCTTCCCCTCCCCCTCCGCCCCGGCGGCCTCGTCCAGCCGCCGGGGCGGACCCCTGCCCGTTGCCGAACCGGGGCCGTGATCGTTTGACCGCCCGACGGGCAGACGTACGGGAACCACACGAGGCGGGTCGGCGGCATGCGGATGGGGCGCAGGGCGGTACTGCGGGCGGCTTCGGCCGGGGCTCTGGCGGCGGTGACCAGGACCGGGGCCGGGGCCCCGCCGGCGGCCGCCCGCCCGGCCGCCCCGCGCACGGACGGCCGGGCCGTGCTGCGCTTCACCCGGGCCACCAACGGCGCGGCCACCGCCACCGCCGACGGACGGCGCGTCATCGCCGAGGTGCAGAACGTCCTCTGGTCGCTGCCCCCGGACGGCGCGCCCGCCACCCCGCTCACCCCGCCCGACCTGGAACCCGGCCGGCCCGTGTTCTCCCCGGACGGACGCCGCGTCGCCATGAGCGCCTACCGCGGCGGCACCTTCCACATCTGGGTGATGCGCGCCGACGGCACCGGCCTGCGCCGCCTCACCGACGGCCCCTTCGACCACCGAGCGCCCGCCTGGTCCCCCGACGGCCGCACCCTCGCCTTCTGCTCCGAACGCGGCGGCGACCCCGTCGCCGGCAGCCCCTACCGGATCTGGACCGTCTCCCTCGCCGACGGCGGCCTGCGCCGCCTCACCGGGGCGCCGGGACAGGCCGGCCCCGGCCAGGACGGCGCCTGGGAGGACCTCGACCCGGTCTTCTCGCCCGACGGCACACGCGTCCTGTTCCTGCGCGCCACCCCGGTCGGTGAGACCCTGCCCGCCCGCACCCTCGCCTCCGTCGCCGCCGACGGGAGCGGCCCCGTACGCACCGAACACACCGTCACGGGCGACAGCCTGATGGCCCCCGCCCTGTCCCCGGCCGGCCGCACCGCATGGCTGTCCGCCGCCCCCGGCCCCCGCAGGGCCGAGAAGCTCACCCTGTACGCCGACGGCCGCCCCGTCCCCCTCGACGGCGACCTCGCCCCCGCGCCCCCGCGCTGGATCGGCGACGACCGGCTGCTGATCACCCTCGACGGCCGGTTCCGGGTGATCCGCCCGCACCGCGACGGCCCCGCCCGGGACATCCCCCTCGACGCCACCCTCGAAGTGCCCCGGCCCCGCTACCGGGTCAAGGAGTACGACCTCGAAGCCGACCGTCCCCGCCCCGTCCGCGGCATCCACCTGCCCGCCCTCTCACCCGACGCCCGCAGCGTCGCCTTCGCCGCACTCGGCGCCCTGTGGACCGCACCCGTCACCGGCGGAGCCCCGCGCCGGATCCTCCAGGCCCCCGCCACCGCCTACGTCCAGGGCCCCGTGTGGACCCCCGACGGACGCGCCCTGCTCTACACCGACGACCGCGACGGGCTGAACACCGTACGCCGCCGCGAACTCGCCGACGGCCGCGACGGCGTGCTCTCCCCGCCCGGCCGCGTCTACGGCGCCCTCTCCCCGGACGGCACCCGCCTCGCCGCCCTCGACCTCGCCGGGCGGCTGATCGTCCGCGACCTCGCCTCCGCCACCGACACCCCCCTCGTCGCCGCCCTCGGCGGCGGGGGCCTGCCCGGCCCGCCCAGCTGGTCCCCCGACGGCCGCCACCTCGCCCTCTGCGACCGCAACCGGCTCAGCCGCCGCTTCCGCGAGGGCTACAACCTGATCCGGATCGTCGACACCGCCACCGGAACCGCCCGCCTGCACGCCCTCGCCCCGCACACCTCCCTCTCCGACCGCTACGCCTCCGGCCCGGTCTGGTCCCCCGACGGCCGCCACCTGGCCTGCGTCGCCGAATCCGCGCTCTGGCTGCTGCCCGTCACCCCCGACGGCACCCCCGCCGGCCCCGCCCGCCGCCTCACGGACGAAGCCGCCGACCACCCCTCCTGGTCCGCCGACTCCCGCACCCTGCTCTACCAGTCCAACGCCCGGCTGCGGCTGCTCTCCCTCCGCCCCGACGGCACCCCGGACGGGGCACCCCGCACCGTCCCCGTCTCCCTGACCTACCGCCGCCCCGAACCCGTCGACGCCGTCGTCCACGCCGGGCTCCTGTGGGACGCCACCGGCACCCCGCCCCGCGCCGACGTCGACCTGCTCGTCAGCGGCGGCCGCATCACCGCCGTCGAACCGCACCGCCCGCGCCGACGGGCCGCCCGCACCGTCGACGCCTCCCGGGGCACCGTCCTGCCGGGGCTGTGGGACGCGCACGTCCACCCGTACCCGTACACCTACGGAGCCCGCCAGGGCGCCCTGCACCTGGCCTACGGCATCACCACCGCCGTCTCCCCCGGCGGCTCCGCCTACGAACAGGCCCGCCTGCGCGAGGACATCCGCGCCGGCCGCCTCGCCGCCCCCCGGCTGCTGGCCGGCGGGGAACTCCTCGACGGGTCCCGCGTCGCCTACAGCATGGGCCGCGCCCACCGCACCCACGCCGGACTCGCCCGCTCCCTGGCCCGCGCCGAAGCCCTGGACTGGGACTTCGTCAAGACCTACGTCCGCGCCCCCTACGCCTTCATGGAGGAGGCCGCCCGCTTCGCCCGCGAGGTGCTCGGCGTCCGCTCCGGCTCCCACCTGTGCGCCCCCGGCATCCAGTCCGGCCAGGACCTGACCACCCACCTGGTCGCCACCGAACGCGCCGAGTACGGCCACGGCGCGACCCCCGCCGGCCACACCCAGCAGGACACCCTGGAGGTCTACACCCGCGGCGGCTTCGACCTCGTCGCCACCCCCTTCACCGCCCTGCCCCTGATCGGCGCCGACCCCTCGCTCGCCGCCGACCGCCGGGTCACCGCCATGATGCCGCCCTGGGACGCGGCCGCCCTCAAGGCCGCCGCCGCCAAGCCGCCGACCCCCGAGCAGGACACCGCCCTCGAACGGGAAGTCGCCGTCTACCGCGCCGTCCTCGCGGGCGGCGGCCGCGTCGCCCTCGGCACCGACGCCCCGCTCACCCCCGTCGGCCTCCACCTCCACCTCGCCCTGCGCGCCCTCCACCGGTACGGCCTCTCGCCCGCCGAGGCCCTCACCACCGCCACCCGCACCCCCGCCCGCGTCTACGGCGCCGACACCCACCTCGGCACCGCCGAACCCGGCAAGCTCGCCGACCTCACCCTCGTCGACGGCGACCCCTTCACCGACTTCGCCGACCTGGTCCGCGTACGGGCCGTCCTGCGCGCCGGCACCCACTACGAACGCGCCGACCTCGAAGCGGCCTACCCCGAACCCGCCGCCCCGGCCCCCGAACAGGCCTGGCGGCCCGTACTGCGCCAGCTGCACCGCGACTCCTGCTGCACCGCCCACCGGGTCAACGGGCGCTTCGTGTAGGGGGGTTACCCCCACCCCCCATCGGCCGGTCCGCCGGATGGGACGCCGGGGCGGGCTGAAAGAGGCTTGCCCCATGACGAACTCCCGGAACAAGGCCCTCCTCCTCGCCCTCTCCGCCGCGGCCGCCGCCACCGCGGTCACCGCCGCCACCCTCCCCGCCCAGGCGGCCGCAGCCCCCCGCGCCGAGGTGCCCGTCCTCAGCTGGCACCCCTGCGCGAAGCCGGGCGGCCCCGCCACCCAGGAGTGCGCCGACCTCCCCGTCCCCCTCGACTACGACGACCCCGCGGGCCCGCAGATCAAGGTGGCCGTCTCCCGGATCCGCAGCGACCGCCCCCAGGCCCGGCGCGGCACCCTCGTCGTCATCCCCGGCGGCCCGGGCGGCTCCGGCGTCCAGCGCCTCACCCAGAAGGGCGCCGCCCTCCAGCAGCAGCTCGCCGGCGCGTACGACCTCGTCGCCTTCGACCCCCGCGGCGTCGGCGGCTCCACCACCGCGAGCTGCGGGCTCGCCCCCGAGGACCGCTACCTCACCGCCCTGCGCTCCTGGCCCGCCGCCGACGGCGACATCACCGAGAACCTCGCCCGCTCCCGCCGCACCGCCGAGGCCTGCGCCCGCAACGGCGGACCCGTGCTGCGCAGCTTCACCACCGCCAACCAGGTCCGCGACATGGACCGCCTGCGCGCCGCCCTCGGCGAGCGCAAGCTCTCCGCCTGGGGGGTCTCGTACGGCACCTACGTGGGCGCCGTCTACGCGCAGACCTACCCCGGCCGCACCGACCGCTGGGTCCTCGACAGCAGCGGCGACCCCGACCCCAAGCGGGTCGCCCGCGGCTGGCTGGCCAACATGGCCCAGGGCTCCGACGACCGCTTCCCCGACTTCGCCGCCTGGGCCGCCCACCCCGACCGCGACCGGGACGGCCTGCGCCTCGCACAGCGCCCCGAGGACGTCGAACCCCTCCTGCTCTCCCTCTTCGCCTCCCTGGACCGCGCGCCCCGCCCCTCCACCACCCCCGGCGTGCCCCTGACCGGCAACGGCCTGCGCCAGGCCCTCCAGAACACCCTCTACAGCGACTCCGCCTTCCCCGCCTTCGCCCGGCTCGCCGCCGCCCTGCGCGACCCGGCCCACACCCCCGCCCTGCCCCCGGAGCTCGCCCGCCCCCTGCGCGACGAGGACGCCGCCCAGCTCGTCGCGGTCCTGTGCAACGACGTCGCCTGGCCCGGCGGTTCCCAGGCCGACCGGCAGCGCGCCGTCGACGAGGACCGGGCCCGCCACCCGCTGACCGCCGGCATGCCGGTCAACGTGCTCCCGTGCTCCTTCTGGAAGGACGCCCCCCAGGACAAGCCCACCAAGATCACCAACCACGGCCCCTCGGACATCCTGATGATCCAGAGCCGCCGCGACCCCTCCACCCCCCACTCCAAGAGCCTCAAGATGCGCGAGGCCCTCGGCGACCGGGCCGTGCTCGTCACCGTCGAGCAGGGCGGCCACGGCGTCTACCTCGGCAACGGCAACGCCTGCGGCGACCGCACCGTCACCCGCTTCCTCACCACCGGCCAGCGCCCCGCCCGCGACACGAGCTGCGCGAACTGAGCCCCGCCCGCCACGCGCCTTCCGGCCGCCGCTCTTCGACAACCCCGCCACCGTCGGCTTCTTCGACGACCGCACCGGCACCTGCTACAGCTCCGACTGCTTCGGCGCCCCGCTCCCCACCGCCGACCTCGCCCCCGACCACCGGCCTGACCCCCCGCCTCCTGGACACCCTCACCGCCGTCCCGGGCCTCACCCCCTACACCGGACCCGACCAGGCCGCCCTGGAACAGATGCTGGCCGCCTTCGCCCCAGGCCCGCACCAGCCCCCGCCGTCTACCATCGCCGCATGACGGCAGCCCCCGGCCCCTCCCTCGCCACCTCCCAGCGGTCCATGGGCGACCCCGCCCTGAGCTACCCCCTGTGGCCCCCGCTGCCGCGCGGCTGCCCACGCACGAGCACCCCCGCGGCGGACTTCCCGCTGGAGGTCGACTACGCCTACCAGGACACCCCCGCCGGCCTCTTCACCGCACCGCCCGACACCGCCCCCGGCGCCGGCCTGGAACGCTGGGCCCCGCTCCTGCCACCGCTCGACGCACCCGGCCTGGGGGAGGGCGGCACCCCGCTGCTCCCCTTCGGCGACGGCCTCTGGATCAAGGACGAGTCCCGCAACCCCACCTGGAGCCACAAGGACCGCCTCAACCGCGTCACCGTCAGCGCCGCCGTCCACCAGGGCGCCCCGGGCATCGCGGTCGCCTCCTCCGGCAACCACGGCGCCTCGGCCGCCGCCTACGCCGCCCGGGCCGGGCTGCGCTGCGCGGTCCTGGCCTCCGCCGACGCCCCGCCCGCCGTGGCCTCCTTCCTCAGGGCCTACGGGGCCGACGTCCTGCCCGTCCCGGTGGAACACCGCTGGCCGCTGCTGAACGAGATCCACGACCGCCTCGGCTACCACCCGGTCAGCAACCTGACCCGCACCCACACCGGCCACCCCTTCGGGTCCGAGGGCTACAAGACCATCGCCTACGAGATCCACGCCGGCCTCGGCGTCCCCGCCGCCGTGTTCACCCCCGTCGGCTACGGGGAGCTCTTGTACGGCATCTGGAAGGGCTTCGCGGAACTGCGCCGCCTCGGCGTCACGGACACCGTCCCCCGGATGTTCGGCTGCGAACCGGCCGCCGGCGGACCGCTCGCCCACGCCGTGCGCACCGGCATCCCGGCCGCCGTCGTACCGGTCGGCCCGACCGACGCGTACGCCATCGACTGCTCGGCCGGCAGCCACCGGGCGGTGCGCGCGGTCCTCGACAGCGGCGGCTCGGCCCTGCTGGTGACGGACGCCGAACTGGCCCGCGCGCAGGCCCGGCTCGCCTCCCAGGGGGTCTGGGCGGAGCTGTCCGCGGCGGCCGGACTCGCCGGGCTGCACCAGCGCACCGCCGCCGGTGAGCGCTTCGACGGCCCGGTGGTGTGCGTGTCCACCTCCAGCGGGTTCAAGGGGCTCGGCGTGGGCGCGGAGCCCCTGGTCCCGGTCGAGCCCACCTGGGAGGCGGTCTCCCGGATCCTGCGGCGCTGAACCGCCTCCGTACGGGGGCCGGGGAGGGGATCCCCCGCGCGTCACACCACCGCCCGCCGGGGCGGTGGTTGACTGGCCGGATGCCGCTCGACTCCTACGGGGTGCTGTCGGGAACGCTGCACCGCCACTTCCGAGACACGCCGGACACCCAGGGGCACTGGTTCCACGTCAACCTGGAGGTGGACGCGCCCGCCGGCCGGTACCGGTGCGCGGTCGACGTGGACAGCAAACAGTCCACCACCGGCGTCCAGTGGAAGGTGTTCACCCTGGCCGCCTCCGTGCTCGACCCGGTGCCCTCCCTGGACCCCGGCTACCACGAGCTCTCCATGAGCTCCGGCTCCGGCGCCCTCGACTACCAGCGGCACCCGGCCCTCCAGCACCGGCCCGGCTGCGCCTTCCCCGTCCGCCCGCCCGCGTGGCTCCGGGAGCTGACGGCCCGGCTGAACCCGCCCCGCCCCTGGATCTCGGGCTCCAACCTCGACGCGGCGCAGGCCCTGGAACCCATGCTGCTGCCCGGCCGGGAGATCATGGTCTTCGGGGAGCCCTTCGACCACGGGCTCGGCATGCACAACATCCACCAGAACCAGGGCGATCCGCACGGCAGCCAGTGGTGGGACGACAACGGCACCTGGCAGGACGGCGCCACCCTCACCCGCCGCCCCGACGGCCTGTACGACGTCTTCCTCAACAGGTTCTCCAGCCAGGCCGAGCACACCGGCCCCGACGGCCACCCCGTCTAGGCCGTGCCGGAGGAACGCTTCGACACCTGGGCCGCGGGAGACGGCTACGAGCGCTACATGGGCCGCTGGAGCCGCCGGGTGGCCGAGGTCTTCGCGGCCTCGCTCGGGGTCGGCCCCGGCGCCCGGTGGATCGACGCCGGGTGCGGTACGGGCGCACTGGCCGGGGCGGTGGCGGCCCGCTGCCGGCCCGGGCTGGTGCTGGGCGTGGACCGGTCCGCCGCCTTCGTGGCGGCCGCCCGGGCCGCCGCCGCACCGGCCGGGGCCCCGGGGCCGGTCTTCGCGGTGGCCGACGCGCAGGCGCTCCCGGTGCGCGACGGGGCGTTCGACGCCGCGGTCAGCGCCCTCGCGCTGAACTTCCTGCCCGACCCCGGCGCGGCCGTCGCGGAGGCGGCCCGGGCGGTGCGGCCGGGCGGGCTGGTCGCCGCGTACGTATGGGACTACGCCGACGGCATGGGGTTCCTGGGGCACTTCTGGGACGCGGCCGTGGCCCTGGACCCGTCGGCGGCCGCGCTGGACGAGCGGCGCCGCTTCCCCCTGTGCCGGCCGGAGCCGCTGGGGGCGCTGTGGGCGGGGGCCGGGCTGGACGCGGTACGGGTCGTCCCGGTCGAGGTGGCGACGCCGTTCGCCGGCTTCGCGGACCTGTGGGAGCCCTTCCTGGCCGGACAGGGCCCCGCGCCCGGCTACGTGGCCTCCCTGACCCCCGCCGCGCGCGGGCGGCTGCGCGCGGCGCTCGCCCGCGCCCTGCCCGTCCGGGCCGACGGGTCGATCGCGCTGACCGCCCGCGCCTGGGCGGTCAGCGGCCGCCGAACAGGTCGCTGAAGGGGTCCGAGGCCTCGGCCCGGACGGCCGGGAGCTGCCGGTAGAGGGCGCTGCCCGGGCACTCGGTGGCGAAGACGTCGCGGTGGCCGGAGACCCGCTCCACCGTCACCCGCTGCCCGGCCCTGAAGCGCCCGTTGTCGATGGAGGAGGTCAGCTCGACGGTGCCCGAGGGGGCGTGCCCGTACCGGCCGAGGGCCCAGGCGGCGAGCCGCGCGACGGCCGCCGTGGCCTCCGGCGGGGCCTCCACGTCGGTGTAGTGGCCGATCACCGCGACCCCGACGGTGTCGGCGTTGAAGCCGAGGGTGTGCGCCCCGGTGACCGGCCGGCCGGAGCCGCCGGCCCGGCCCTCGAAGACCGTGCCGCACTTGTCGACCACGTAGTTGTAGCCGAGGTCCTTCCAGCCGTTGACCCGCTGGTGGAGGGCCTGCAGGCCGCGTACGACGGCGGGGGAGTCGGTGCACTCGTAGTCGTTGCTCTGGGCGGTGTGGTGGACGAACACGGCCTTGACGTCCCTGCCGTAGACGGCGGCCTCGCCGGGGCCCCCGGCCGCGCCCCAGCCCTCGCGCGGGACGATCCGGGGCCGGGAGCCGGCGGCCGCCCCGTAGGCCGCGGGCACCGGCACGGGCGCGGCGGGGCGGGGGTCCGGCCCGGGGTCGACCAGGTCGAGGCGCAGCCCGGCTGGCAGTTCCCCGCCGGCGCCCGCCGCGCGCACCTCCACGGCGTCGGACGGCCCGGCCCACCACGGTTCCCCGCCCTCCACCACCGTCCACGGCGACCAGTGGCCGGAGCCCCGCTGCCGGGCGCGGACCCGGTACGTGCCGGCGCCCGGCCCGCCGGGGAGGCCGGCGGGGGCGGTGACGGCCAGCATGCTGAAGGGGGTCCGGGCGTCCGCGAGGACGGGGGCGCCGGCCGAGGTCAGGGTCACGGCGCGCGGGGGAGCGGCGGCCGGTTCCCCGCCGACCGCGGCCAGGGTGACGAGCAGACAGCTCAGGGCGGCGGTGGTGGGCGTCAGCGGGAATCCGCGGGTGCGCAAGTCGGCTCTCTCCAGGATTCCCGGACGGCGGTGGACGCGAACCGGAACAGCGGCTGCTCCGACACGCCCCCGAACCGGTTCCTGGCCCCGAGGACACAAGGCGCCGACCGGGCTGGAAGTGCCCGGCCGGCGCTCTGTGCACTTCGCTGACCGCCCCCTTCAACGAGCCGGCGGCCCGGGGGTCACGGCCTGCGGCCGTCGGGTTCCTCCGCTCCCGCCGCTCAGTTGGCCGCGTACACCCGTACCGCGAACTCCGCGATGTCCGCGTCGGAGAGGTTCTTGGCCAGATTGGCCTCGGTGATCATGCCGACGAGGCGGCGGCCGCCTTCCACGTCGATGACGGGCAGCCGCTTGATCTGGTGGACCTCCATGGTGTCCAGCGCCTCCATGGCGTTGCTGTCGGCGTCGATCCAGTGCAGGTTGCCCGCCAGGTCGCCGGCCCGCATCGCCGCCGGGTCCTTGCCGTCGGCGCAGCACTTGATCACGATGTCACGGTCCGTGATCATCCCCTGGAGGCGTCCGTCGTCCCCGCAGATCGGCAGGCAGCCGACGTTCAGCTCGCGCATCATCCTGGCCGCGTCCTGCAGGGACTGGTCCTCGCGTACGCACTGCACGCCCTTGGTCATGATGTCCCGGGCCCGCAGGTTCCTGTCCATGGTTCCTCCTTCCGTGCCCTTCCCTACGAGCACAGCACGGATGGACCGGCGCTGCCCGCCGGGAGCGTCAGGGCCCGGACCCGGCAAGATTCTTGACCGTTCGTTCCAGATGGCTTTATGATCTTCGACGTGGCAAGGACCAAGGAATTCGATCCGGACGCCGTGCTCCAGTCGGCCCTAGAGCTGTTCTGGCGGCGCGGCTACGAAGCGACGTCGGTGGCCGACCTCGTCGAACACCTCGGCATCGGGCGGGCCAGCATCTACGCGACCTTCGGCAGCAAGCACGAGCTCTACCTGAAGGCGCTGGACCGCTACGCCGAGACGTTCGACCCGCTGCTGCTGGACCAGCTCTCCGCGCCCGGCCCGGCGCTGCCCGGCGTACGGGCCGTCGTGCGCCGCTTCGCCGCCGAGGCCGGGTCCCCGGCGGACCGGCTCAGCGGGTGCTTCATCACCAACACCGCGGCCGAGCTGGCCTCCCACGACGCCGCGGCCGCCCGCCGGGTCGAGGTGAGCTGGGACCGCTTCGAGACCCTGCTCCACTCGGCGCTCGTCCGCGCCCAGGGGCAGGGGGAGCTGGCGGGCGACCGCGATCCGCGGGCGCTGGCCCGGATGCTGCTGGTCCTGCTCCAGGGCGTCCGCGTCGTCGGCAAGGCCTCGGACGACCCCGCCCGCGTCCGGGACGCGGCGGAACAGGCGCTGTCCCTGCTGGGCTGACGGCCCGGCGCCCCGAGCGCCCCTGCCATGTCCTTTCACATGCCCTCGCATGCCCGAATTCTGAACCGATCGTTCAAATATGGGGCTCGTCGCCCCGTGAAGGAGTCACCGCAGATGAACCGCTTCACCGGCAAGACCGTCCTCGTGACCGGCGCCGGTTCCGGCCTCGGCCGGGCCATCGCCCTCGCCTTCGGCGCCGAGGGCGCCTCCGTCGTGGCCGCGGGCCGTACCGCCGCCACCCTGGACGAGACGGTCGCCCTCATCGAGGCGGCCGGCGGCACCGCCGCCGCCGTACCCGCCGACGTGACCAACTCGGGCCGGGTGGAGGACCTCGTCCGCGAGACCGTGGCCCGCTTCGGCGGACTGGACGTCGCCGTCAACAACGCCGGCATACTCCGCGGCATCGGACCGGTCGCCGACGTCGGCGAGGACGACTGGGACGCGGTCCAGCGCACCAACGTCACCGGCGTCTGGCTGGCGATGAAGCACGAGATCGCGTACATGAGGCAGAACGGCGGAGGCGCCATCGTCAACATCTCCTCCAACCTGGGCGCGCACATGCGGATCCCCAACGCCGCCGCCTACATTGCCTCCAAGGCGGCCGTCTCCGCCCTCACCCGGGCCGCGGCCCTCGACCACATCCACGAGGGCGTGCGCATCAACGCGGTCAGCCCCGGCGCCGCCGCCGGCCCCATGTCGCTGCGGCCCGGCGAGACCGAGGCCGACCGCGCCGAGCGGATGAAGGCGGAGAACCCCCTCGGCCGCCTCGCGGAGGCCGAGGAGGTGGCCGCCGCCGTGCTCTACCTCGCCTCGCCCGCGGCCGGCTCGGTCGTCGGCACCGACCTCGTCATCGACAGCGGCTCCTCCGCCTGAGCCGCGCCGCGGGCGGCCGGAGACGGCAGCGGCCGCCCCGCGCAGGCGGCGTCCGCCTCCGGCATCCGGCCGTCGAGCAGGAAGTCCTCGACGTAGCGGTCCACGCAGGCGTTCCGCGACTGGTAGGTGCCGTGGTCGCCGCCGCCGACCGTGATCAGGCGCGATCCCGGGAGCCGTCCGTGGGCCCGTACGGCTCCCTCGTAGTAGGTGGCCGGGTCGTGCTCCGAGTTGAGCATCAGGACCGGCGGCAGGCCCCGGCCGGTCACCTCCACGCGCGGGGCGCCGGAGCGCGGCCAGGCGGCGCAGACCGAGGTGAAGGCCAGCTCCCGCGCGCCCGCCATGGGGTACGCGCGGCTGTCCGCCCCGCTCCTGCGCACCCAGTACGCGGTGTCGCGGTTCCAGGGGGTGTCCTGGCAGACCACGGAGAAGAAGTCCGCGGCGAACCGGGCGTCCATCGGGTGCTTCAGCTTCTGCGCGAGGGCGCGGCGGGTCGCGGCCGGGGCGCTCGCCGGGTCCTCCAGGACGGCGAGGAGCCCCGCCAGGTCCGGGAAGCGGTCGCCGCTGTAGATGATGCCGGTCGCCGCGGCGTCCAGGTGGTCGGGCAGGACGCGGGTGCCCTCCAGGTCGAGCGGGTGCTCGCGCAGCGAGGCGCGCAGCCGCTCGTACGAGGCCTTGGCCTCCTCGGGCGTCCTGCCCCGGTGGTAGGTCGCGTCGTTCGCCGCCAGCCACGGCAGGAAGTCCTGTTCGAACCGGCGCTGGAAGCTCATCGGCTGCCCCGTCAGGAAGTCCTGCCAGCTGCCGCTGAAGTCGATGTTGCTGTCGAGCACCACCCGCTCGACCCGGCGCGGGAAGCGGGTCGCGTAGACGGCGCCGAGGTAGGTGGCGTAGGACGGGCCGTAGTACGACACCTGCGGCACGCCGAGCAGGGTCCGGTACAGGTCCATGTCGTGCGCGGCCTGGTCGGTGGTGATGTGGGGCAGCAGGCCGCCCGAGTTGCGCCGGCAGTCGCGTACGAAGTCCCGCGCGCGCTCCACGGTCCCGCGCACGGCCTCCTCCGAGCGGTCGCGCAGGTCGCCGCCCGCGAACAGGGCGTCCACCGCGTCCTGCCCGGAGCAGACCACGTTCGTGCTCGCCCCCACTCCCCGCTGGTCGAAGCTCACGATGTCGTACGCGGCCGCCAGCTTCGGCGCGTACGAGGCCAGGCCCGCCGGCCGCCCCAGCCCCGAGGCCCCCGGGCCGCCGGCGGCCATCATCAGGACGCCGCGCCGGGCGGCGGGGTCCGTGGCGCGGTGCCGCGACACGGCCACCGTGAGGTCCGGCCCCCGGCCCGGGTGGTACCAGTCGCGGGGTACCGCCATCGAGGCGCACTCCAGCGGACCCGAGTCGCAGGGCCGCCAGTCGAGCCGCTGGTTCGCGTACCGTGCCGGTATCGCACGGGTCTCGGCCCCCGGCGCGGCGTGCGCGGGGACGGCGGGCAGGGCCGCCACGGCGAGCAGCCCGCAGGCGGCGGCCGCGGCCCGGCGCGCGGTCTTCTTCAACAGGTCCATCTGGGTGGTCTCTTCCCCGTCGCGGTGATCGGTCGTGACGATCCTCCGCGAATCGGGGGCCGGGGACGATCTCCCCACCACCCGTGTCCGGGGTGGTGCTGGTGCCACCCCCGCCGTCAGGCGCGGCGGACCAGACGCGTCGTCAAGTGGTGCTGGAGCGGCTGTCCCACGGCCGCCATGTCGTGCACGACCGTCAGGCCCTCGCCGTCGAGGGCGTAGCGGCGGCGGGTGCCGGTGACCTCCTTGGCCAGCGGGGTCAGCGACACGTCCTTGGTCTCGATCTCGATCTCCAGCCCGGCCGCGGCCGGGGCGGACACCCGCCCGGTGTACGTCTCGACGATTCCGGTCGGGTGGGCGAGCACCACCTCCAGCGAGGCGTCGGGCGTCACCCGCCACCAACCGGCCTCCCGGCCCGCAGGCCGCACCGGGGCGCCGTCCGCGTCGACCAGCCACGCGCGCGCCTCGTAGCGCAGGAAGGGCCGGCCGTCGTGGCTGAAGGTGATCTCCTGCTCGTACCGGAAGTCCTGCTCCAGGGTGGGGTACTCGCCCTGCCCCCGCCCGTGCCAGCGCCCCAGCAGGGGCAGCACCGGAGCCAGCAGCGGATGCGGCTCGGGCCCCTCCCCGAGGACGTGGCTGTCGGGGTAGGGATTCTCCTGCGCCGGCTCGAACATGTTCACCTTGCCCGTTCTGTGGTCGTCCCCCGTGCGCGTGCAGCGTAGCCCGCGGAGCCCGGCCGCTCCCGCGCGGTCCGCCGACCGGACACGACGGGGGCGCTACGCGACGAACTCCTCGTCCCCGTACCGCACCTCGGCGGACTTCCAGTCGACGCCGAGCCGGGCCGTGAACTCCCGGGCGAGCGGCAGGTCCGCGAGCGGTGCGACGAGGATCAGCCGCCCGTCGAGGGCGACCGAGCCGCCGCCGAGCCGCTCCCGGGCCACGGGGTCGGCGAGCAGCGCGTCGCGCAGCCGGGTGGCGCTGACGCCGTCGGCCTGGATCTCGACGGCGTCGGTCTCCGGCGAGGTGCGCGGCAGGCAGCGGAACGTCAGCACGGACTCCTGCCGGTACTGCTTGCGGATGACGTCGGCGATGTGGTGCAGCCCGTTGGCGTCGACGCGGGCCACGTCGAACTCGCGCGAACGCTCGTAGGTGGCCTGCTGCTCGTCCTCGGACCAGAACACCCCGTCGAGCAGGGTCGAGGACTCGGTGCGCGCCCCGTGCGAGCGGATGATCTCCCGGACCTCGCGGTCGAAGCGGTGCAGCCGGGTGCGCAGCCGGGGGTCGGCCGGGTCCGTGATGACGGCGGTGTTGTCGGTGGCGAAGATCTCCGCAGCCGGGCAGCCGCCCGTTCCGGAGGCGGGGGAGGAGGCGTCGGCCTGGGCCGTGCCCGCCCCCGCCGATGCCAGTGCCAGGACCCCGACCGCTACCAGTGCGCGCAACCGCTTCATTCGTCAACTCCCTGCCTGTGGACGCGTGCTGCGGCGCTCCCGGGGCCGCAGCGGGCCTCATCCTAGGAGCCGGGCGGTACCCCGCGGGGGCGTGGGCACCCCATATGGCGGATAGCGGACGGTGGCTACTTGGGCACGTCCCGCGTTAGGCAGCCGCCGTCACGGGTATGGCCCAGCGGGGGAGGGGGTACGTGGTGCGGGGTGGTGGAGGCGGGGCGGCCCGGGGCGCGGCGGCGCTCGGATCGGTGGCGACCCTGGTCCTCGCCGCGTGGCTGGTCTGGCTCCTGCCCGGCCCGCAGCTGGCCGCGGTGCTCGGCTTCGGTCCCGTGGACGGGGTCGTGACGGTCGCCGAGTGCCACGAGGCCGCCGACGTGGAGGGCTACGCGGCCGGCACGCAGTGCAAGGGCCGCTACACCCCTGCCGGCGGGGGCGGGGGCCCGCAGGAGGAGATCCTGCTGGAGACGGCCGCGGAGGAGCACCGGCCGGGCTCCGAGGTGGAGGTCCGCACCGCGCACGGGAAGGCGTACGAACTGTCGGGCTTCGCCGTCGGCAACCTGGGCGTGGCGACCGGGCTGCTCCTCGTCCCCTTCGTCGCCCTGGCGGCCTGGCTGGGGGCCTGCGCGCGGCGGGGGGAGGCCGTGGACGGGGGCGCCTTCGTGCTTTCGGCGCTGGCCGCGATGGTGGCCGTGGTGGTGCTGGGCGTGGCGGCCGGTCTCCTCGTGGGGCTCCTCACGGCCCTCTTCTGAGCGCGCCGCACCTGTCCGGCCCGGGAACGCGCGCAGCAGCCCCGAGGAGGGTGCGGGCGCTCGCCGACCGCATCGCCGCCGAACTGCGGCCCCACGGCGCCGCGGCCGTGGCCACCACCCCCGGCCTACCTCGGCCGGGCCGTCGCCGCACTGGCCGCCGACCCCGACGTCATGGCCATGTCCGGCCGGGTCCCTGGCCACCTGGGGCCGGTACCGGGAGTACGGCGTCACGGACGCCGACGGCTATGCCGTGACGGCGAGGCCCTCGATCAGCTCCGCGCCCGGGAGCCGGGCGAACAGTGCGCCCGGCGCGATCAGCTTGCCGCGCCGGCGACCGCTGCCGACCAGGACGTACGGCATGGCGCCGACCGCCGCGTCCACCAGCAGCGGCCAGCCGGCCGGCAGGCCCAGCGGGGTGATCCCGCCGGGCTCCATGCCGGTCAGCTCCACGGCCGTGGCCATCGGCGCGAAGGACACCTTCCGGGCCTCCAGGTGCCGCCGGACGACCCCGTTCACATCGGCCCGCGCCGCCGACGGCACCAGGCAGGCGGCCAGGGTGGTTTCGCCGCCCCGCTTGGCGGCGACCACCACGCAGTTCGCGGACGCCTCCAGCAGGCCGTGCCCGTAGTGCTCGACGAAGGCGGCCGTGTCCGCGATCGCCGGGTCGGTGTCCACGTAGACGATCTGCCGGGCCGTGGACGGGTCCACGTGGTGCCGGGCGCGCACCGCCTCGGCGACCGGCGCGACCAGCTCGGCCAGGCAGTCGGGGGCGGGGCGGGCGTCTTCGAAGGGTCCGATGGGGGCGCGCATGCCCGCACGTTAACAGGGTGCGCAGGTGCGAGGGCGTCGCACCTGGTCACGGCCGGTACGACGGCCGTAGCCGCAACGGGATCCGTGTGCCAACGTAGGCCCCATGGACGGCAATCGGAGCAGCGGCCGGAGCACCTCCGCGCACCGGCACGGTCACGACCACCACCACCAACACGAGCACGAGCACGGGCACGGGCACGAGCACGGCCGGCGGCACGGGCTGCGGCACCTGCTCACCCCGCACCGCCACGACACCGGCGACAAGGTCGACGCGGCCCTGGAGGCCTCCCGCGAGGGCATGCGCACGCTGTGGGTGTCCCTCGCGGTGCTCGGCGTGACCGCCGCCGCCCAAGCCGTGATCACCGCCCTGTCCGGGTCGGTCGCCCTGCTCGGCGACACGGTCCACAACACCGCCGACGCCCTGACCGCCGTACCGCTCGGCATCGCCTTCGTCCTCGGGCGGCGCGCGGCCAACCGCCGCTACACCTACGGCTACGGCCGCGCCGAGGACCTGGCGGGCGTGCTCATCGTGCTGGCCGTCGCCGCGTCCGCCGCCCTCGCCGCCTGGACGGCCGTCGACCGGCTCCTGCACCCCCGCGAGGTCACCCACCTGTGGGCCGTCTGCGCCGCAGCGCTGACCGGCTTCGCCGGCAACGAATGGGTGGCCCGGCTGCGCATCCGCACCGGCCGGCGGATCGGCTCCGCCGCCCTGGTCGCCGACGGGCTGCACGCCCGCACCGACGGGTTCACCTCCCTGGCCGTCCTGCTGGGGGCCGCGGGCACCGCGGCCGGCCTGCCGGCCGCCGACCCCGTCGTCGGCCTGTTGATCGCCCTCGCCATCCTGCTGGTGCTGGCGGACGCCGCCCGCGAGGTCTGCCGCCGGCTGATGGACTGCGTCGACCCCGCCCTCGTGGACACCGCCGAACACGCCCTGCGGCACGTGCCCGGGGTGCTCGGCGTCGGACAGCTGCGCATGCGGTGGATCGGCCACAGCCTGCGCGCCGAGGCCGACATCGTGGTCGGCGGCCACCTGACCGTCGTCCAGGCGCACGAACTCGCGCACGCCGCCGAGCACGCCCTGATCCGGGCGGTCCCCAGGATGACGGCCGCGACCGTGCACACCGGCCACCCGGCCGCGGCAGGCCACCTCACCCCCTAACGCCCCGCCTCCGCGCGGTGGACGAGGTCCGTGATCAGTCCGGCGATCGCGGGCCACAGCGCCCGCGGCAGGTCGTGGCCCATGCCGGGGAAGACCGCCAGCTCCGCCCCCGGGACGGCCCCCGCGACGGCCCGGCCGCCGCTGACGTCGCACATCGGGTCGTCGGCGCCGTGGACCACCAGCGTGGGCAGCCGCAGCGACCGGAGCCGCTCCGTACGGTCGCCCGACGCCACCGAGGCCACGGCCTGGCGGCCGACGCCGAGCGGGTCGTACGACCGGTCGAAGGCGCGGGCGGCGCGCCCGCGCACCGCTGCCTCGTCGAAGGGGAACCCCGGCGAGCCCAGCACCCGCACGGCGTTGACCGTCCGGTCCACCACCTCCTCGCGGCTCCTCGGCGGCGGCCCGGCCAGCGCGCTCAGGGCCTTCGGGTCCGGCTGCCCCACCGCCGGGTCGCCCGTCGTGGACATCAGGGAGGTCAACGACCGTACCCGGCCCGGGTGTTCGATCGCCATGGTCTGGGCGATCGCCCCTCCCAGCGACAGGCCGACGACATGGGCGCTGTCCAGGCCCAGCGCGTCCAGCAGGCCCACCGCGTCCCCGGCCATGTCGGACAGGGAGTACGAGGCCGAGGACAGGTCGCCGGCGAGCGCCGCCGGCACATCGGGCACCGGCGCGTCGGGGAAGTGGGTGGACAGGCCCGCGTCGCGGTTGTCGAACCGGACCAACTGCACGCCCCGAGCCGTCAGCTCCGCGCAGAAGCCGTCGGGCCACCCGTGCATCTGGAGGGCGATGCCCATGACCAGCAGCACCGGCGGAGCCTGAGCGTCCCCCCACCGCTCGTAGGCCACCTCGATGCCCGCGGGTCCCACGCCCACGGCCCTCTCCTCGCTCACCGTCACGCCGTCTCCTCCTGTGCAGGGGTGCAGGGGCAGACGCCGAACATACCGGGGAGGATTGGCCCGACAGGCCGTCACACGGCGGTGTCCGCGTGCTGTACGGTCCGCGGCATGTTCGCCGGACTGCGTACGCCCGCCCCACCGGGCTGGAGCCGCTGGCTCGTTCCGCCCGCCGCCCTCTCCGTCCACCTCGCCATCGGCCAGGCCTACGCCTGGAGCGTCTTCAAACCGCCGCTGGAGAGCTCGCTCGGGCTCTCCGGAACCGCGTCCGCCCTGCCGTTCCAGCTCGCGATCGTGATGCTCGGGCTCTCCGCCGCCTTCGGCGGCCCCCTGGTCGAGCGGCACGGCCCTCGCTGGGCCATGACCGTGTCGGCCGTCTGCTTCACGTCCGGGTTCCTCGTCGCCGCCCTCGGTGCCGCCACCCGCCAGTACTGGATCGTGGTGCTCGGCTACGGCTGCGTCGGCGGCATCGGCCTCGGGATCGGCTACATCTCGCCGGTCTCCACCCTCATCAAGTGGTTCCCCGACAGGCCGGGCATGGCCACCGGCATCGCCATCATGGGCTTCGGCGGCGGCGCCCTGATCGCCGCGCCGTGGACGGCCAGGCTGCTGGACGCCTTCGGGCGCGACTCCTCGGGGATCTCGAAGACCTTCCTCGCCATGGGGGCCGGCTACGCCGTCTTCATGGCCTTCGGGGTGCTGCTCGTGCGGCTCCCCCCACCGGACTGGGCGCCGCCCGGTGCCCCGGCCGCGAGCGGCGTCCGGCCGGCGTCCGGTCCGCGGGTGTCCGCCCGCGGCACGCTGCGCACCCCGCAGTTCTGGTGCCTGTGGGTGGTCCTGTGCACGAACGTGAGCGCCGGCATCGGCATCCTGGAGAAGGCCGCCCCGATGATCACGGACTTCTTCGCCGGTACGCCGGCGCCGGTGTCCGCGGGAGCCGCGGCCGGGTTCGTCGGGCTGCTGTCCCTGGCCAACATGCTCGGCCGTTTCGTGTGGTCGTCGGCCTCGGACCTCGTCGGCCGCAAACGGATCTACCGCCTCTACCTGGGGGCCGGTGCGCTGATGTACCTCCTCATCGCGCTGAACGGAAACTCCTCCAAGACCCTGTTCATCGCCTGCGCCGCCGTCCTCCTCTCCTTCTACGGGGGCGGATTCGCCACGGTTCCCGCCTACTTGAAGGACCTCTTCGGAGTCCACCAGGTCGGCGCCATCCACGGCCGGCTGCTGACCGCCTGGTCCGTGGCCGGCATCGTGGGCCCGCTGATCGTCAACGCCGTGGCGGACGCCGGGAAGGCGGCCGGGCGGACCGGTACCGCCCTCTACGGCACCTCGTTCCTCGTCATGATCGGCCTCCTGGCCGTCGGCTTCGTCGCCAACGAACTCGTACGGCCCGTGCACCCCCGGCACCACGCACCACCGGCCGCCGCCGCGCCGGCCGTTCCCGTCCTCCGCAAGGGAGCCGCCCCGTGACCGGACGCCACCGTGCGCTGTTCGCCCTCGCCTGGCTCTGGGTCGGGATCCCCTTCGGCTACGGCATGTACGAACTCGCCCTGAAGATGCGCCAGTTGTTCACGGGCTGAGCCGCCCGGCGGTGTGCTGCCGCCGCGCGCGGGCCGGTCAGGACCGCTCCAGCAGGGCCGTGCCCAGCTCGCTCGCCGTGTAGTGCACCTCGCGCCGGTAGCGGTGGCTCGTGACGAGACCGGCGTCGCGCAGCACCGACAGGTGCTGGGACACCGCGCCGAGGCTGAGCCCGCTGACGGCCGCCAGCTGCGTGGTGGTGCTCGGCGAACCGGTGAGGGCGAGGAGCCGGGCCCGGCTGCGGCCCAGCAGCCGGGCCAGCCCGTCCGCGCGGCCGCACCGCCGCTCCCACAGGCCGCCCACCGCCCGCGAGGGGTAGACCAGGGCCGGGGGAGCGGTCGCGGTCCCGGCCAGCAGCCGGCAGCGCGCGGCGAACGCGCTGGGGGCCAGGACGATGCCCGTGCCGCCGAGGTCCGGCCCGGCCGGGGGCAGGTCGGCGGAGACCAGCCGGTCGCCGGTCCAGTGCAGCGACGGGTGCAGGCGGGCGAACACCTCCTGGATGCCGTCCTCGGCGAGCTGGCGCGTGCGGTACGCGATGTCCGCCTCCAGCAGGGCCCGGATCCGCGGCCAGTGCGGCCGGACGGCCGCCTCCCACCAGGCCCGCAGCGCCCCGGCGAGCTCCGGCGCGGCCCCCATCGGGGCGAGTTCCTCCTCGAACTCGGCCAGCGGGCAGCGCGGCGGCGGAGTGGTGAACCCCGGGGAGGCGGCCGCCGCGCGCAGGGGCGCGATCCGCCCGGCGAGCGAGCGGTCCTCGCGCAGCGGCAACACCGACTTGATCCACGGCAGATGGACCGCGTGCCGCCCGGGATCGACGGTGGCCCGGAAGCCGGCCACGGTCTCCCACAGCGGCGAGACGGCGAACCTGATGCCGACGACGTCGTGCACCCCGAAGCGCACTTCACCCACGTAACCCACCCCCACCAGCAGGACCTTTTCGCGCAGCCTAAAACATTGGCCCCGCCACCCCCGCGGCCGACATCTTCGCCGACATGAAGAACCACCTCCCCCTCCACGCCGACTTCCGCCGGCTCTGGACCGCCGACACCGTCAGCCAGGCCGGCTCCGCCGTGACCCTCCTCGCGCTGCCGCTCGTGGCCATCGGCGTCCTGGACGCCACCGCCTTCGAGGCCGGACTGCTCGTGGCGTGCGAGTACCTGGCCTTCCTGCTGATCGGGCTGCCCGCCGGCGCCTGGGTGGACCGGCTGCGCCACCGCCCCGTGATGATCGCGGGCGACCTGGTCCGCGCCGCCCTGCTGCTGTCCGTCCCGGCGGCCGCCTGGCTGGACGTGCTGTCCCTGCCCCAGCTGTACGCCGTGGCCTTCGGGATGTCGGTGTGCACGGTCTTCTTCGACGTGGCCGCCCAGAGCGCGCTGCCGCGCCTGGTCGGTGCGGACCGCCTCGCGGACGCCAACGTCCGCCTGGAAGCCACCCGCAACGTCACCCAGGCCGGCGGGCCGGGCCTGGCCGGAGTCCTGGTCGGCGCGCTCACCGCGCCCGTGGCCCTCGCCGTCGACGCCGTCAGCTACCTGCTCTCGGCGTTCCTCGTCGCGCGCGTGCGCAGCCCCGAGCCGCGTCCCGCCGCCCGGGGCGGCACGGGCCTGCGCGCCGAGATCGCCGAAGGGCTGCGCTTCGTCCTGGGCGACCGGACGCTGCGGGCGGTCACCGTCGCCTCCGCCGTCTCCAACCTGTTCGGCACCGTCGGTGCCGCCATGCTGATGGTGCTGCTCGCGGCGGAGCTCGGGCTGTCCCCGCTGCTGTGCGGGGCCGTGTTCACCGCCGAGGCCCTGGGCGGCCTCCTCGGCAGCCTGCTCACCCTGCGCGTCGCCGCCAGGCTGGGCCAGGGCCGGGCGATGTGCGCGTCCGTGGCCGTCAGCGGCGTGCTGTGGCTGTCGGCCGTACCCCTCTTCCGGGACGACTGGCGGTTCGCGGCCGCCGTCGCCCTCCAGGGACTGGGCTGGACCGCCTTCATGACCTTCAAGATCACCTCGGTCGCGTACCGGCAGCGGGTGTGCCCCGAGCCCCTGCTCGGCCGGACCGCCGCGACGTTCCGCTTCGTGGTGTGGGGCGCCATGCCCGTCGGCGCCCTGGCCGGCGGACTGCTCGGGCAGTGGCTCGGTGCCCGGCCGGCGATGTGGATCGGCGCCCTGGGGGAGCTCCTCGCGGTCCTCCCCCTCCTGCTCTCGCCGCTGCGGACCGCCCGCGGACTGCCGCCCGCGCCCGCCGGCCCCGTGGGCGCCGCTGCGACGGCGGCCGGGGGCCCGGTCAGCGGCGCTTGAGCTTCGCCCAGACGGTTTCGAGGGCTTCGATGTCCGCGTCGTCGAGGCGGTCGTCGAAGACCTCCCGCAGGGCCTCCCGGCGGGTCGCGTCCGCCTCGGCGAAGGCGCGGCGGCCCTCGGCCGTGAGGCGCACGCACACGGAACGGGCGTCCGTGGGGGAGGGGACCCGGTCGACCAGGCCGCGGGCCTGGAGCTGGTCGACGACGCGGGAGACCTGGCTGCGGCTGAGGAGGGTCTTGGCCCCCAGCGCGGAGGCGGCGACCGGCTCGCTCTGGCCGTTCAGCCAGAGCATCACCTCGAACCAGGACAGCGGCAGGCCGTGGGCCCGCGTGAGCTCCTGGTCGATGCGGGCGGAGAGGGTGGTGCCCGCCCAGATCAAGCCGTAGAAGGCGTGGTCGCGGGCGCTGAGGTCACCCATCGTGAGGTCTATGCGGGCCATGCCGGAAGCCTAGCCGCTTGCGTGCGCACACACGTAAATATATTGTGTGTGCACACACCTAATTCTCCCCTCGTCCCCCGGAGCACCCCATGAGCACCACCGGCACCCCGAACACCGTCCTGATCACCGGCACCTCCTCCGGCATCGGCCTCGCCGCCGCCGTCCTCGCCGCCCAGGCGGGCTGGCAGGTCGTCGCCACCATGCGCGACACCGCGAAGGCCGGCCCGCTGCGCCGGGCCGCGGCGGAGGCGGGAGTGGAGGACCTCGTCCAGGTCAAGCGGCTCGACGTGGTCGACCAGGCGTCGATCGACACCTGCCTGGAGGAGGTCCTCGCCGAGCACGGACGGCTCGACGCGGTGGTCAACAACGCCGGCGCCGGCCGGGTCGGGACGATCGAACAGGGCACGGTCGACGACGTCCGCGCCACCATGGAGGTCAACTTCTTCGGCGTCGTCCAGGTCACCCGCGCCGCGATGCCGCACCTGCGCGCCTCGCGCGGCCGCCTGATCACGGTCACCAGCGTCGGCGGCGTGATCGGCCAGCCCTTCAACGAGGCCTACTGCGCCGCCAAGTTCGCCGTCGAAGGCTTCATGGAGTCCCTCGCCCCGGTCGCCGCCACCGCCGGCGTCGCCGTCACCCTCGTCGAACCGGGCGCGGTGGAAAGCGAGTTCGTCAACAGCATCGGAGTGGACCTGCCCGCCATGCTCACCGCGGCCGGCCCCTACGCCCCGGCGCTGCGGACGTACGTCGAGCGCACGGTGAAGACGTTCACCACGGCCCAGACCCCGGCCGAGGCGGCCGCGCCGATCACCGAGGCCCTGACCGCCGAGCGGCCCGCCTTCCGGGTCCAGACCTCCGAATGGGCCCGCGAGTTCGCCGGCCTCAAGCTCGCCGACCTGGACGGCTCGGCCGTCCAGGCCATGACGGCCACCTGGGTGGGCTGACGGCAGGACCCCCTACCGCCGCCGGTCCGCCAGCACCTCGGACGACGCGTCCCGCTGGTGCGGGACCGGCGGGACGGACAGCGGCGCCCCCGCCTCGTCCTGCCTGAGCGAGACCGTGCGCGCGGGCGCCGGGATGGAGATGCCCTCCGTCCGGTACCTCTGGTGCAGCCGCTTGATGAACTCGTGCTTGATCCGGTACTGGTCGCTGAACTCGCCCACGCCCAGGATCACCGTGAAGTTGATCCTGGAGTCCCCGAAGGTGTGGAAGCGGACCGCGGCCTCGTGGTCCGGCACCCCGCCGGTGATGTCGGCCATCACGCTGTCGACGACGTCGAGCGTCACCCGCTCCACGTGCTCCAGGTCGCTCTCGTAGCCGACCCCGACCTGCACCAGGATCGACAGCTTCTGCTCGGGCTGGCTGTAGTTGGTCATGTTCGTCCGGGCGAGCCGGCCGTTGGGGATGATCACCAGGTTGTTCGACAGGTTGCGCACCACGCTGTTGCGCCAGTTGATGTCGACGACGTACCCCTCCTCACCGCTGGTCAGACGGATGTAGTCACCCGGCTGGACGGTCTTCGAAGCGAGGATGTGCACCCCGGCGAAGAGGTTGGCCAGGGTGTCCTGCAGGGCCAGCGCGACCGCCAGACCGCCCACCCCCAGCGCGGTGACCAGCGGGGCGATGGAGACCCCGAGGGTCTCCAGGGCCACCAGCACGCCCATCGTCAGCACCACGATCCTCGTGATGTTGACGAAGATCGTCGCCGACGCCGCGACACCCGTACGGGACGCCGCCACCGACTGCACCAGACCCGCCACGACCCGGGCCGCGCTGAAGGTGGCGATGACGATGAGCACCGCCGTCAGCGACTGGTCGACCACGCCCCCGACCCGCGCGGTGAGCGGCAGCGCCGAAGCGGCCACCGCGGCCCCGGCGATCACGGCCGCCCAGGGGACGATCGTCCGCAGCGCGTCGACGATGATGTCGTCCCCGCTCCACTTGGTCCGGCTCGCGTGCTTGGCCAGCCACTTCATCAGCGTCCGCAGCACCAGACCGGCCACGCCGCCGGTGGCCAGCGCGATGGCGGCCACCACCCAGTCGTGCAGGACGAGGTCCCGGGTCACCGCCGGGCCCCCGCGGCGCGGAGGGCGAGGGAGCGGGAAGCGGCCGGCCGCCGTATGTGCTGTGTCGTCACCTTGTCACCTGTCAGGTCGTGTTGTGCGCAGCCCCGTTGGAGCGGATGTACGCATTCCGAACGGAACTGTCATCCTGCCCCATGCCCCGGCCGCCCCCGCACCCGGACCCCGCCGTTCCGCCCGCTGCTCCCCACGGGCGACGCCGCGGTTGCTCCGGGTTGACGAACCGCTCACCTGACCGGCCCACGCTCCCGGCCTGTCGGGCCGGCCCGGGTGGCGGAGAGCGGTGATATGTGCAGCGCGTGGAGAGGCGCCCGGCCCGGCCAACGGGCCACGGGGGCCCACGCAACCGTTCCCTCGCGCTCCCGCGGCGGTCCTCAGCGCCGGCGGGGAAGGAAGTCATGAACCTCAACGCTCAGAAGGTGTCCCAACGGCCCCGGACCCGGTCCCGGCTGCTGCTCGCCTCCATCACCGCGGCCGCGGCCCTGTCCGGCCAGCTGGTGGCGACCGCCCCGGCGGCGTTCGCGGACGGGCCCAAGCCGTCGGTCCAGGAGCAGCACAGGAACCCGGACAAGGGCAAGGACGACCACAAGAAGAAGCCCGTGCAGTTCCCGCACGGTCTGCGGCAGTTCGCCTCCGACAACACCTTCACCGTGCCGGCGGGCGTGACGACCGTGTTCGTCCAGGCCTGGGGCGCCGGCGGTGGCGGCGGTGGCGGTGGCGGCGCCACCGCCGGCACGAACGCGCGGCCCGGCGGCTCGGGCGGTGGCGGCGGGGCCGGCGGCTTCACCTGGTGCACCCTCAACGTCCGCCCGCTGGCCGACTACCAGGTGGACGTCGGCACCGCTGGTGGCGCCGGAGGAGGGGGCAGCGCCGGCTCCACGACCGCGAACGGCAACCCGGGCCTCCCGGGCGGAGACGGCACCCCCACGACCGTGGTCGCCACAGCCACCAACACCACGCTGCTGACCGCCACCGGCGGCGCCGGCGGCGGTGGCGGCGGCGGCGCGCTCGTCACCCCCATCGTTGCCGCGGGCGCCCCCGGTACCGGCGGTGCGGGCGGCAACGGCTCGTGCTCCACCGGCGGGGTGAACCTCGCGGGCGGCCCCGGCACCCCCGCCGGCACCGGCACCAACACCCTGCCCGGCGCGATCGGTACGGGCGGTACCGCCCCCGACGGCATCGTCGGCCTGCCTCCGGGCGCGGTGGACGGCGGCGACGGCGGCCTGGGCGGACGCGTCGCGGACGTCACCGTCCCCCGTGCCGGCGCGGCCGGGCAGCCGGGCGGCGCCGGCTACGTCGTCATCTGGTGGTAGCCGAGGCACCCTGACCGGACGCCCGGGAACACCCTGACCGCCCGCTCCCACGGCCCCCGCGGCCGAGGGGGCGGGCGGTCGCCCGTCACGGCGCGGCCGTCAGGAACTCCCGCAGGTCGACGACCGCGTAATCCTCCTCCAGCACCGCGTCCACGATCCGCGGCAGCGCCTGCGCGTCGAGGACGACCCCGTCACCCGCGCTGCTGCCCACGTGCATCTGCAGGATGGCACCCGGGCCCAGGGCACGCACCGCCCGGCGGACGACCTTGTCCACCGTCATCCCGCCGGCCGGCCCCAGGTAGCCGTTCGTGTCGTCGGTGAACTCGATCGCCGCGTACCCCAGGCCGTTGACGTCCGCCACCGCGTCCTCGGTCGTCGAGCTGTACGGGAACCGGAAGAACGGCAGCGGCTCGGCCCCCGACGCCGTACGGATCGCCGCGTCGGCGGTGCGCACCTCCCGCTCCCGCTCCGCCGTGCCGAGGCCGTCGAAGTACGGATGGCTGTGGGAGTGGTTGCCCAGCCCGTGCCCGGCGGCGGCCATCGCCCGCACGGCCGCGGGACGGGCCTTCGCGAACAGGCCCGTGGGGAAGAAGGTGGCGGCCGCCTTCCGCCGCCGCAGCTCCGCCAGGACCGTGTCGAGACCGCTTTCGTTCCAGGCGGCGTTGAAGGTGAGCGCCACCACCCTGCGCGAGGTCGGCAGCCGCCGGATCTCCTGCCCCAGCAGCGACGCCGGCGGCCGCGGCCCCGCCGCCGCGGCGGCCACGGCACCCGCGGCGGGCACCAGACCCGCGGCCAGCAGCACCGCCATCGCGGCACGTCGTCCCACATCCACCACAGTCGCTCCCTCAGCCGGCGCACCGCACCGCGCGGCGCTGCCACGAGTGTGCGAGGGCGGCACGCCCGGTGCCGCGCAGCCGTGCCGGGCACCCGGGTGATCTCCGCCGGCCGTACCGCAGTGACACGGTGCGCCCGGGCCAGGCACCGGCCGACGCCCCCGTACAGTCCGCTCCGGGTACCCCGCCTCCGTCACCACAGGCCGCACCGGCAAGGGAGACAGCCGTGAACACCACCGACCAGGACCGCTTCCCGTCGGACCCGGCCCGCCCCCAGGACCGGGAACTCACCGGCCGGGCCTCGCTGCACGCGCTCGTGCTCTCCGGCTCCTCCCGGACCGGTTCGGTCAACGCGCGCCTGGCCGCACTCGTCGCGAGCCTGGTCGTACGGGCCGGAGCCACCGCCGAACCCGCCATGCTCGGCGACTTCCCGATGCCGCTGTACGACGGCGACCTGGAGGCCGACGAGGGCGTGCCGCCGGGGGCACTGGCCCTGCGCGAGCGGATCGAGGCCGCGCAGGCCCTGGTCATCGCCTCGCCCGAGTACAACGCCTCCGTCCCCGGCGTGGTCAAGAACGCCGTCGACTGGGTCTCCCGCGTCCGGCCGCAGCCCTTCAAGGACAAGCAGGTCCTGCTGGTGTCGGCCTCTCCCTCGATGGTCGGCGGCAACCGGGGCCTGTGGGCGCTGCGCGTCCCGCTGGAACACCTCGGGGCACGGGTCTACCCCGACATGTTCAGCCTGGCGATGGCCCATCAGGAGTTCACCGAGGACGGCGCGCTGCGCGACCGGGGACTCGGCGAGCGCCTCACCGCGACCGTCGAGTCCTTCCTCGACCTCGCCGAGGCCGACACCCGCTACCTGTGCCTCCAGCGCCGCTGGTACGAGTTCCTCGGCGACCGGACCGACGCGCCGGTGACCGCCCGCGCCCAGGACTGAACGGCCGCACCACCGGGTACGCGCCCCACCCCCGCCGCCGGCACAGCCGCGGCCGGGGTGGGGCGCGTACCCGTGCGCGGGGGCGCGCGCTGGTGCCGAGGGGGCGTGCGGGGCGGCGGATGCCACTCTTCCGGAAGAATTCCGCGACCGGCTTGCACGATCGGGCGTGATTTCCGATGGGGTGGTGATGGGGGGCGCTTGCCGCTCCACGGCTGCCGCACACGGGGGCAGGCAGCCGACCACCCCACACGCCACTTGGAAGGTTCCGCGCCGAAGTGAATGTTGCCGAGATTGTCGCCCTCGCGCTGATAGTCACCACCACGGTCCGTGTTTTCTCGAGCGATGTGACACCCACCGCCCTGGAGGGCGGCGACGAGCAACGGTGGGGGAGTGCATGAGCGAAGGCGAGTTCGACCCAGCGGGGGACCAGACGGTCTCCAGTGAACTGGCGGGCGTCCTGCCCGTGGAGTTCACCGCGTTCCACTCCCAGCAGCACCGCGCCTACCTGCGCTACGCCCACCTCCAGCTCGGCAACGCCAAGGACGCGCAGGAAGTCGTCGACGACGTGTTCACCTTCCTCCTGAAGGTGTGGCGCCAGGCCCTCAAGGAGGCGAGCCTGCACGGCTTCGCCTGGGCCGTGCTCCGCGAACACGTCGAACGCCGGCTGGCGGCCCTCGGCCGCCAGGTGGCCATGGTGGAGACGGCGTGGTTCTCGGCCCTGCGCCGCTCGTCACGCGAACGCCTCGAACTGCTGGAGTCCAAGCTCGGCCTGTACGCGGCCATCGCGGAGCTGTCCGAGCGGCAGTACGACGTGGTGCTGCTCGCGTTCCTGCTGGGCAACGACTCCGACACGGTCGCACGGATGATGGGGATCTCCCCCGCGACGGTCCGTTCGCACGTACGCGGCGCACGCCGAACCCTGTCCCGCAAGCTCGGGGTGGACTGGATCCCCGGAGAGGAGAAGGACCAGTGAGCGACATGCCCGCTGACCGTGACATGCCGCTGTGCGAACTGGACGCGGCCCTGAAGAACGCCGCGGTGCTCGCGGAGGAGTACGCGGGCTACGACGAGGGCGCGGCCCGGCGCCGCATCGCCCGCCGGATCGTGGCCGACCGGGCCCGTTCCGCGATCGGCGGCGCCACCGGCCCGGACCTGCCCGCCCGCGCACAGACCGGGCCCGCCGAACACGACGACCTGGTCCTCGACGCCGCCTGCCACGTGCGTGCGGCCCGCGTCCTGGACGACGTCACCTGGACCCTCGTGGAGAGCCGCGACTTCGCGGAGCTGGCCCTGCACGCCGAATCCTGGCCGCACGGAGTGGACTCGGCCCTGCTGTTCGGCTGTCTGCTCCACCTGACGGAGCGGACGGAGGGCGCCCGGTTCTGGTTCCAGTACGCGGCCGGGGCGGGCTCCCGCACCGCCGCGCAGTGCCTCTACCTCCACCACCTCTCCCGCGCGGAGGTCCGTACCGCGAGGCACTGGAAGCAGCAGGCCCGGACCCTGCCCGCCGAGGAACACCTGCCCCACCTGCAGCAGATCCCGGAGGACCTCGAAGAGGCCCTGGCCGCCTCCGTGATCTGGACCTCCCCGCCCATCAGCACCCAGGACCTCAGCTCGCTCACCAGCGGCCCCGGCCGGGCCGCGCGGCCGCCCTACCGGCTGCCGGCGCGGCTGCGGCAGGCGGTCGCGGCGCGCCCCAACCACGAACACCCCGACCTGGGGGACGTGTTCACCCCCAGTCCACCGGTCGCCGTGGCCGTGGCCCACCACGCCCGACTCAACCCCCTGCACCTGACGGGGGAGGCGAACGCGTGGGCGCTCGAAGCGCTCAAGCAGCCGCACCTGACGCACGCCGCCCGCAAGGGTCCCGAAGCCCAGCCGGCGTCCGCCGCACTGGAATCCGTGCACCAGGCGCTGCGCGTCCTGGAGGTGGTCAACCGGTACTCGGGCGGAGTCAGCCTCACCCAGATCGCCCGTGAGACGAAACTGCCGCAACTGGTGATCGCCCGGGCCGTGGAACAGCTCGTCCGCGCCGGCCTGGCCGCCCCGACCGGACCCGACGCCTACATCGCGGGCAACGCCCTGGCGCTCACCGACGCGGCGGGCGGCGACGGGCGCGGCCACCTCAAGGAGACCCTCGCCTGGGTCCGCGACGCCGTGGGCGCCGCCGTCTACGTGGCCCGCTACACCGACGGCGAGGTCTCCATCACCCAGTACGCCGACGGCCCCGGCACACCCGTCGTCGAGGAATGGGTCGACTTCAGGTCGGCCGCCCATGCCTCCGCCGTCGGCAAGGCCCTGCTCACCCAGCTCGACTACGACGACAGGAAGGACCATCTGGACCGCCACCGGATGTCCAGGTTCACCCCGCACACCATCGGCAGCGAGAAGGCCCTCTTCCACCAGCTCGACGCGCGCAGGCCGAACGCCCCGCTCCTCGACCTCCAGGAGTACGCCCTCGGCACGGTGTGCGCGGCCGTCCCCATCACCTCGGGCCCGAACCCCGAATGCGTGGCCCTGTCCATCCCCGTCCCCGATCCAGGCCGGCTGAGGCAGGCCGCCCGGATCCTGCAGAGCGAGGCCGCCGCGGTCTTACTCGCCCTCATCGTGGCCGGCAGCGCCCAGCCCGCCCCGGCATCGGTCCGCAGCGCACCCGCCGCCCCGGGACCCCAGTGGTTCCGGGACGCGCCGGCCGGCGCGGCGGCCCCGGCCGGACTCCACAGCCCCTTCCTCTCCACCACCGCATAGCGACAACGGCCGGCCCCGCACCCGGGGCCGGCCTCCGCCGCGCGTCAGGCCTTCCGCCGGCCGAGGCCGGCCGCGACCAGCACGGCCGCTGCGATCACGACGGCCGCGTCGATCGCCAGGACCAGCCGCACCCCGTCGAACAGCGCCTCCTGCGTGGTGGCCAGGACACCGAGCAGCGGGATGCCGACGGTCAGGCCGACCTGCTGGGTGGTGGTCACCAGCCCGGTGGCGAGCCCCTGCTCCTCGTCCGGGACACCGCTCGTCACGATCACCCCGTACGAGATGATCGCGCCGAGGTGGCCCATGCTGGCCACCGACACGGCCAGCGCCGCGAGCAGGGCCCCCGACTCCGGGCCCGTGCCGAGCAGCGCCGCGGTGAAGGCACCCTGGGCCAGCAGCGAGCCGATCAGGACGGGGCGGGCGCCGAAGCGGCCGATGAACCGGGGGGCGTACGCGCCGGCCAGGGCGGAGGTGACGCCCTGCACGCCGAAGACCAGCCCGGTCAGGAAGGAGGACAGGCGCAGCGTCTCCTGGAGGTAGAGGGTCAGCACGAAGACGACCGTCGACATCATCGAGAAGGTCACCAGGCCGCCGATGTTGCCCCAGGCCACCGTGCGCCGCCCCAGCATCGGCAGCGAGACCAGCGGGGCGGGGGACTTCGACTCCACCACCACGAACGCGGCGAGCAGGACGAGCCCCGCCGCCAGCGCGGCCCGGACGTCCGTGCCGCCGAAGCCGCGCTCGGCCGCCGTCGACAGGCCGTAGATCAGGGCGAGCAGACCACCGGTGACGGTGACGGCCCCCGGAACGTCGAGGCGCGGCCGCTCCGGGGTGCGCGACTCGGACAGCAGACCCGGCGCGAGGAACAGCACGAGCAGCCCGGCGACCGCGAGCAGGCCCATCGTCGAAC
Source organism: Streptomyces sp. NPDC044002 (assembly GCF_056434525.1). Taxonomy (NCBI): domain Bacteria; kingdom Bacillati; phylum Actinomycetota; class Actinomycetes; order Kitasatosporales; family Streptomycetaceae; genus Streptomyces; species Streptomyces sp. NPDC044002. Next base: position 64,573 of record NZ_JBWKEZ010000002.1, on the reverse strand, counting down.
GCCAGCCGAGGGTGTCGGTCATGACACCGCCGAGCACCATGCCGACGGTGAAGCCCAGGGACAGCAGGGTGCCGGAGATGCCGAGCGCCTTGTCGCGCAGCGGGCCCTCGGGGAACGTCGTGGTCAGCAGCGACATGCCGGTCGGCACGATGACGGCCGCCCCCAGGCCCTGCAGGGCCCGGCCGGCCAGGAAGGAGGCGGGGTCCCAGGCGAAGGTGGCGAGCAGGGAGGCCGCGGTGAAGACCGCGAGGCCCGCCAGGAACAGCTTCTTGCGGCCGTACAGGTCGCCGATCCGGCTGAAGAGCAGCAGGAAGCCGCCGGAGGGCAGGGTGAACGCGGTCACCGCCCACTGGAGGCCGGACTGGCTCAGGCCCAGGTCCCTGCCGAGCGCGGGCAGCGCCACGTTCAGGACGGAGAAGTCGAGCGCCACCATGAACTGGGCGGCGCAGAGCACGAAGAGGACCAGCTTGGCCCGGCCGGTGAGCCGTGGCGCGTTCTCGGGAGCCGCCGTGTGCGGCCCGCTGACCTCGGGGGTCCGTGTGTCTGTCGTCATGGCCACCACCCTCGCGGCCCGGGAATGCCCGTGGAGAGTGAGAACTTATCCTGTTGGTGGCACCACCAGGGAGCCTGACAGGGGGAGTTCGTGGCAACGCCGATCGACCAGCACCGCCGGGCGGAGCTGCGGGAGTTCCTGATGAGCCGGCGTGCGCGGATCTCACCGGCCGAGGCCGGGCTGCCGGACGGCGGGGCCCGCCGCCGCACGCCAGGGCTGCGCCGGGAGGAGGTCGCCGTGCTGGCGGGGGTCGGCGTGTCCTGGTACCAGTGGCTGGAACAGGGCCGCGACATCACGGTTTCCGGGCAGGTGCTGGACTCCGTGAGCCGGGTGCTGAAGCTGACCAGCGCCGAGCGGCGGCACCTGTACGTGCTCGCCGGTCTCAACCCGCCCGCGCTGCAAGTGGCCCCGGGGGACCGGGACATGTGCGACGGCCTGCGGCGGCTGATCGAAGCCTGGATGCCCTTCCCGGCGCACATCATGGACACCTACTGGAACACCGTGATGTACAACGACGCTGCCGCGCTGGTCTTCGGGATGAGCCCGGAGACCGTGCAGAACTGCCTGATCGCCTTCTTCACCGACCCGATCTACAGGGAGCGTTCCCCGCAGTGGGACCGTAACGCCTGCGACGTCGTGGCCCAGTTCCGGGCGGCCTGTTCGGAGCACCCCGGGGACGACGGGTTCCGGGCGGTGGTCGCGGAGATGCTCGAACTCAGCCCGGAGTTCGCCGCGTTGTGGAAGCGCCGGGACATCCGCCCCGGAGGCCAGCTGCAGAAGCAGGTGCGGCACCCGGTCGTCGGCGCGCTGCACGTGGAGTCGACCCAGCTGCGGGTGCCCGCGCGGCCGGACCTGTCGATCGTGCTGCACACCCCGCTGCCGGGCACGGACACCGCCGAGAAGCTGGAGTGGCTGACCTCGCCCGAGGGGCGGCGCGGCCTGATGTACCCGGTGGCCGGCTGAGCCCCTCAGGCCGGGCCGGGGCCGCGGGAGCCGAGGGCGGCGACCGCGCCGACCATGCGGTCCCAGAAGAGCTCCGTGTCCAGGGTCGTGCCGACCCGCGCGTTCACGGGCCGTCCCACGTACTGGTGGAGGTCCACGACGGTGGCGCCGCGGGTGTAGCGGCCCTGGAGTTCGACGACGACGTTGGCGTCGGCGCAGCCCACGATCGCCGGGTCGATCACCCGGGCCACCGCCACCGGGTCGTGCAGCGGCGGGTGGGGCATGCCCCACAGCCGGCGGTAGGCGGAGGCGAAGTAGGTCAGCAGCTCCACGCAGACCGAGCCGATCGGGGTGCCGAGGGCCTCGAAGCGGGCCAGCACCTCGGGGGTGGCCAGCGCCTGGTGGGTCACGTCGAGCCCGCACATGGTCACCGGTACTCCGCTGCCGAACACGACGGCGGCGGCCTCCGGGTCGGTGTGGACGTTGAACTCGGCCGCCGGTGTTCGGTTGCCCGGCCCCGCCGAGCCTCCCATCAGCACGATCTCGCGGATGTGCGCGGCGCTGTCGGGATGGCGGGTCAGCAGCAGCGCGATGTTGGTCAGTGGGGCGGTGGGAACCAGGGTGACCGGCTCGGGGTGCTCGACGAGGATCCGGTGGATGAGGTCCACCGCGTGCTCGGGCACCACGTCCACCGTCGGCGGCGGGAACCTCGGTCCGTCCAGCCCCGACTCGCCGTGCACGTCGGCGGCGACGGCCAGCGGCTGGAGCAGCGGCCGGGCGCAGCCCGCGGCGACGGGCACGTCCGTGACGCCGGCGAGGGTCAGGACCCGGCGGGCGTTGAGGGTGGTCTTCTCCAGCGTCTGGTTCCCGGCGACGGTGGTGACGGCGAGGAGGTCGACGGCGGGATCCCCCGCCGCCAGCATGATCGCCAAGGCGTCGTCGTGTCCGGGGTCGCAGTCGATGATGATCGGAACGGGCACGCGCCGGACCTCCTCGTGGGCTTGATCCCGAAGACACGGCCCAGTCTGCCGCCGGACGGCCGCGCGGGCCGCCCCTTACGAGCCAAAAGGCGGCCGGGTCGTGGCGGACACCGGCCTCGGGCGCGCGGTGTGATGGTCGGATGACTGCCCCGGACGGGGGTCGCGTGCGGGGTGGAGGGGGTGGCGGCTGCCGCGCCTGCGCCGATGGCCGCGGGGAGTGTGGAACGGTTCGTGCCGATCACGCACAGCAGCGATCGGAAGGACTCCCCATGCTCAGAACGGTGTTCACTGCCGGCGCGGCCGCCGCGCTCGCCGCTGCCGCCCTCACGCCCTCCGCGGGCGCCGCGCCCGCCCTGCCGTTCCCCGCGCCCCCGGGGCAGATCACCGTCGACGTGGTCCAGGTCAACGGCTCCGGCTGTCGCCCCGGCACCGCCAATGTCGCGGTCTCCCCGGACAACACCGCCTTCACGGTGACGTACAGCGAGTACCTCGCCCAGGTCGGCAAGGACGCCAAGGCCACCGACTTCCGCAAGAACTGCCAGCTCGGCCTCAGCGTGAACGTGCCCCAGGGCTACACCTACGCCATCGCCAAGGCGGACTACCGCGGCTTCGCCAGCCTCGCCCAGGGGGCGAGCGCCACACAGAACGCCAGCTACTACTTCCAGGGCATGCAGCAGACGGCATACCGCAGCCACACCCTGAGCGGCCCGACCGAGGGCAACTGGCAGGTGTCGGACGCGGTGCCCGTCGAGGCCCTGGTCTTCCACCCCTGCGGGGCCAAGCGGAACCTGAACATCAACACCGAGCTGCGTGCCCAGGCCGGCTCCTCCGACACGGCGAACACCACCAGCTTCGTCGCGATGGACTCCACCGACGGCAGCTTCAACACCGTGTACCACTTCTCCTGGAAGACCTGCCCGCAGCGGCGCTGACACCGGCGGGGCGACGAGGGGCCGCGCCCGGGATCCCCCCTGGGCGCGGCCCCCGCGCATGCCCGGAGGCGGTGTGAAGAGATGCCATTGAGGGCGTTCGGGTGGGAATGTCCAGCCTCGGCAACCAGATGCGGAGAGTAACGAGTCGTGACGTTCAGTGATGACCCCACCACCGGGAGGTCCGATGAGCACCGTGAACACCGCACCGACGTACGGACTCTCCTCCGGGACGCCGCAGTGGGCGCTCGACCCGTACCGCTTCCCGGGTCTCCAGGACCTGGACGAGCCGGAGGCGCCCGCCGGGCCCGCCGAGGAGGGGTCCGAGAGCCTCCGGCGGACCCCGCGCCGGCCCTGAATGGGAAGCGGAAGCTCCGGTTGCTCGCGAGGAACGCCTCCGCGGCGCGGTACTCCGACGAGTCCATGCCCAGCCGGTACGCCGGCCGCTCCATGGTCAGCCGGCGGGCCGGCCGGAACTCGGCGAGCGCCCTCGGCGTGGACCGGGCTTCCGCGGGCCGCCATGGGCTCGGTCACCTGAACCGTGCTCAGACCCATGCGGGCGCGGGCGGATCTGACCCCGGCGGGGGGAAACGGAGTGCTGTGCAGGGGCGCGCCACCTCTGGGAAACGGAATGCGCCTTCCGTGCTCTGGCGCCCCAGCGCACGACACTGCACGCCAAGGGAGGGCCGCTCGACCCGTGGTGGAAATCCGGACGCGCCGGCCTGTTGGGGCCGTGGGGAAATCGCCGCGGGGAAGGACGGCCGCGGGCGGCGGGGTGGTGGCGACGTGTCGGCATATGGAGGAATCCGCGGTGCTCCGCCCCGAATCCGGTACGAGGTCCACAGCCGCGACATGTGTCCCGCACGCGCGGTGAGCGCGCGCACGCGCCCCCGGGGCCGCCCGTCCGGGCCACGGCAAGGCTTCCACCAGGGCGTTCTCCGCGAGTGCGGCGGGCACCCCGGCGGGAATCCGGGAAGACCGTCGACGGCGTACGGGCGAGAACGCGCCGGGAGCGCCGCACGCCCTCCGTCCCCCGGACCCCTCCCGCGCCCGGCGGGCCGCGGCAGGACGCTTCGCGCCGCATCGCGCACGGTCCCTTGCCGGTGCGCCCCCGGGGCTTACGATCTCGACGGACGGTCCCCTTCCGCGACCGCCGCTCCCCCCGCACCCCCGTGGAGGTCAACCGTGTTCCGGACGGCCGAAGGACACCGCAGTCACCGCGACGGCGGTCACCACCACCCCTCACGCTGGCGACCGCGCGCCCTGGCCGCCGCTGCCGCCGCCGCGGGCCTGTTCCTCGCCGTGGGCTGCTCCTCGGGTGACGAGGGGCCGGGGGAGGCGGCAGGGGGCGTGAAGGTCGTGGAGAAGGGCAAGCTGACCACCTGCACCCACCTGCCCTACCCGCCGTTCCAGTTCGAGCAGAACGGCAAGGTCGTCGGTTTCGACGTGGCCCTGATCGACCTGGTCGCGAAGAAGCTCGAAGTCGAACAGAAGATCCTCGACACGCCGTTCGAGAACTTCAAGACGGGTGCCTTCCTCAACTCCGGCCAGTGCGACCTCGCCGCGGCCGGCATGACCATCACCGACGAGCGCAAGAAGAACGTCGACTTCTCCGTCCCCTACTTCGACGCCACCCAGGCCCTGCTGGCGACGAAGAAGAGCGGCATCACCTCCCTCGCCGACCTCAAGGCCAAGAACAAGAAGCTGGGCGCCCAGGCGGAGACCACCGGCGAGAGCTACGCCAAGGCCCAGGGCTTCAACCCGGTCGCCTTCGAGAGCTCGGACGCGGTGCTCAACGGCCTGCGCACCGGCCAGGTCGACGCGGTCGTCATCGACTACCCGGTCGTCCAGGGCTGGCTCAAGGACCCGAAGAACTCCGCCGAGTTTGTCCTCGGACAGAACATCGAGACCGGCGAGAAGTACGGCTTCTCGGTGAAGAAGGGCAACACCGCACTCCTCGCCGCGATCGACAAGGCGGTCACCGACGCCAAGGCCGACGGCACCTACAAGAAGATCTACGAACAGTGGATCGGCCCGCTGCCCCAGGCGACGTCGTGACCTCACGGCTCACCCGGCGGCAGCGGCGCCGCGTCTGGCAGGGCGTCCAGTACGCGGTCTTCGTCGCCGTCCTGGTCCTGGTCGGCGTACTCGCCGACTGGGGCCGGCTGCAGAACCAGTTCGCGCAGACCGACCTGGCGGCCAGGCTCTTCCCGGAGATCATCACCATCGCCCTGCGGAACACGGTGGTGTACACCCTCTCCGGGTTCCTGTTCGGGCTGGTGCTCGGCCTTGTCATCGCCCTGATGAGGCTGTCCTCGGTGGCCCCCTACCGCTGGGTCGCGAGCGTCTACATCGAGCTCTTCCGGGGCCTGCCCGCCCTGCTCATCTTCATCTTCGTCGGCGTGGCGGTCCCCCTGGCCTTCCCCGGCACCGCCATCCCCGGCGGTACGTACGGGAAGGTCGCGCTCGGCCTCGGCCTGGTCGCCGCCGCCTACATGGCGGAGACCATCCGCGCCGGCATCCAGGCCGTCCCCAAGGGGCAGATGGAAGCCGCCCGCTCACTGGGCTTCTCGCACGGCCGGGCCATGGTGTCGGTGGTCATCCCCCAGGCGTTCCGCATCGTCATCCCCCCGCTCACCAACGAACTGGTCCTCCTCTTCAAGGACTCCTCACTGGTGCTCTTCCTCGGCGTGACGCTGGAGGAGCGGGAACTGACCAAGTTCGGCCGGGACCTCGCCAGCGAGACCGCGAACTCCACCCCCATCCTCGTCGCGGGCCTGTGCTACCTCCTCGTGACCGTGCCGCTGAGCTTCGTGGTGCGCCGGCTAGAGGCCCGTGCCGACAAGGCCACGTGAGGAACCGATGCCACAGACCACGGGAACGGGGGACACGATGGGCAGCGACCGCCCGGAGATCGAGATCCGGGGACTGCACAAGTCCTTCGGCGACAACCACGTCCTGCGCGGCATCGACCTCGACATCGGCCGCGGCGAGGTGGTGTGCGTCATCGGGCCCTCCGGCTCGGGCAAGTCCACCCTGCTGCGCTGCGTGAACCTGCTGGAGGAGCCGACCGGCGGCCAGGTCTTCGTCGGCGGCACGGAACTCACCGACCCCGACGTGGACATCGACGCCGCGCGCCGCCGCATCGGCATGGTCTTCCAGCAGTTCAACCTCTTCCCGCACCTCAGCGTCACCGGCAACCTCACGCTCCCGCAGCGCAGGGTCCTGGGCACCGGCAAGGAACGGGCCGCCGCCGTCGCCCGCGAGAACCTCGAACGCGTCGGCCTCACCGCGAAGGCAGACGCCTACCCGGCCCAGCTCTCCGGCGGCCAGCAGCAGCGCGTCGCCATCGCCCGCGCCCTGTCCATGGGACCGGAGGTGATGCTCTTCGACGAGCCGACCTCGGCGCTCGACCCGGAACTCGTCGGCGAGGTGCTGTCGGTCATGCGCGTCCTGGCGGGGGAGGGGATGACCATGATGGTCGTCACCCACGAGATGAGCTTCGCCCGGGAGGTCGCCGACCGGGTCGTGTTCATGGACGGCGGCGTGATCGTCGAACAGGGGCCCGCGGAACAGGTCGTCACCCGTCCGCGGCACGAACGCACCCGCAACTTCCTCGACCGCGTCCTCGACCCGGCGGCGGTCGAGGCACCGGCCGAGGCTCCGGCCGACGGCGACGCCCCGCCGGAGTCCCGGGCCTAGGAGGGGGTTCCCGACCGTCGCAGCAGATAGGTTCCGGCGGCCGAGACCAGGACCGCCATGCAGGCGATGAACACCAGCCCCGCGCCCTCCAGCCCGAGCGGATCGACCAGCACGCCCACCCCGATCACCGGCACCGAGATACCCGCGTACGCCACCACGAACAGCGTCGAGATCACCGCGGCGCGCCGGTCCGGCGGCGAGGCCGACGCCACCACGGACAGCGCCCCGCGGAACGCCAGCCCCTGACCGGCCCCGCCCACCAGCGCGCTCAGCACCACCAGCGCGAGCAGGTCCCAGTACAACGCGCCCGCCAGCAGCGCGAGCCCGGCCAGCAGCCCCGCACAGCCCAGCGGCAGCGACCGCCGCGCACCGACCCGGCCCACCGCCACCTGCCCCGCCGTCGAGGCGAAGAAGGCCAGCGCGACGACGAGCCCGCTCACGGCGCGGTTGTGCACCCCCAGGGACTGCGCGAGGAACGCCGGGCTGACCGAGGTGAACACCCCGAACAGCGCGAACCCCACGAACGAGGCGATCGCCGCCGGCCCGAACACCGGCCGCACCGGCGGCGGCAGCCCCGGCCGCTGCGGCCGTACGGTGGCCAGGGCCCGCCGCTGCCGTACGGTCTCCCCGAGCCCCAGCAGGACGGCGGCCGAGACCGCCACCAGGGCGAGGTGCACCTCGAACGGCAGGTACAGCGGCCGGGGCGCGTACTGCGAGAGCAGCCCCGCCAGCAGCGGACCGCAGCCCAGCCCGCCCATGTTCGCGGCCGTCGCCACGAACGTCGCCCGGCCGCCGCCGCCCGGCGGGGCCGACTCGATCACGTAGGCGGTGGCCGCCCCGGTGAACAGCCCGGCCGACAACCCCGACAGCAGCCGCCCCGCGTACAGCCAGCCCACTCCGGTGGCGAGGAGGAAGCACCCGGCGCTCGCCGCCGCGAACCCCAGCCCCGCCAGCAGCACCGGCCGCCTGCCCACGGCGTCGGAGGCGTTGCCGGCCAGCAGCAGCACGCCGATGACCCCGAAGGCGTAGACGGCGTACACCACGGTGACGGTCAGCTCGGAGAAGCCGAACTTCTCCTGGTAGAGGCCGTAGAGCGGGGTCGGCAGCGTGGTGCCCGCCATGCACACGGCGAACACCGCCCCGCCGAGCACACACTGCCGCCAGCCCCGGCGCATCCGGTCCATGCCGCCGACGGTAACCCCGCGCCCCACCCCGGCCCCGCCCCGCGCGCCCGAATCGCCGGGACGTCGCCCACCCGCCACGCCACCGGCCCCGCGCCCCGCCGGACACCCCGCTGAGCTGCGGCATTACCCCGGCCCCGAGCGGCCGGCCTCAGTCCCCGTCCGGTGCGTCACCCGCGCCGAGCCCCGCGTCCCGGGCGCGGACGACGGCCTCGGCCCGGGTGGTGACGCCGAGCTTCTCGAAGATGCGGGTCACGTGGTTGCGTACGGTCTTCTCCGCCAGGAACAGCTCCCGGGACACGCGCCGGTTGTCGTGGCCGCGGGCGACCAGGTCGAGCACCTCGACCTCGCGCGCCGTCAGCGCGGGGAAGAGCCGCTCCGCGTCGCGCCGGCCGCCCCCGGTGGCGAGCACGGCGATCCGCGCGGCCACGTCCGGCCCGAACACCGCGCCCCCGGCGGCCACCGTGCGCACCGCGTGCAGCACCTCCTGCCGTCCGGCCCCCTTGAGCAGGTAGCCGCGGGCACCGGCGTGCAGGGCGGCGAGGAGGGTGCCGTCGTCGTCCGCCATCGTCAGCACCAGCACCGACACCCCGGGGTGCTCCTCGGCGAGCCGGCGGGTGGCCTCCAGGCCCGACCCGTCGGGCAGCGACAGGTCCATCACCACCACCTGCGGCCGGCCCTCCTCGACCACGCCCGCCAGAGCGGCGATCGTCTCGGCCTCGCCCACCACCACGACGTCCTCGGCGCTCTCCAGCGCCGACCGCAGGCCCGTGCGGAACAGCGGATGGTCCTCGACGAGCACCACGCGGACCGGGGTCTTCGCGGACGCGGACACGGACGCGGACGGGGAAGCGGACGGGGACGCGGTCTCGGACTCGGACTCGGGCTCCATGGCCCCACTATGGGCGAGGGACGCGCACGGGCATCCGCAACCCGGTCCGCTCGGCGCGGCTCCCGCCCGTCAGCCGTGCCCCACCCGTGCCCCACCCGTGCCCTACCAGGGGCGCACCACGGCCGGGGTCTCCCCGGCCCGGTCGCTGACGCCCCGGCCGACGATGGCCACCGAGGTCACCGCCGTGCCCGCCTTCCCCCAGGAGCTGTCCTCCAGGACGACGGTCCGCTCGCCCAGCAGCCGCAGGCTGCTCCTGTCGAAGATCCACTCCGTCCGCTCGCCCTTGTGCACCCGGGCGACCGCCACGCCCGAACGCCCCGCCGCGTCGGTCGCCTCGGGAACCAGCACGACCCCCGGGATGCGGGCCGCCGCGCGGTACAGGGCGGCGCTCACCCCGGGCGGGGCCTCCATCTGGCGCAGCAGGTCGCCGATGGCGACGAACGCCGCCTGGTCGGGGCCGACGGTGGAGCCCGACCCCGGCCCGTGGTTGAGGCGGGCGTCGGCGTAGATCAGCTCCAGGAGCCTGCCGGGGTCCGTGGGCAGGGATTCGAGGAAGCGGTAGGTGGGGCCGTTGAGGGTGGCCCTGCTCACGCCGTCCCAGGGCAGCGTCCTCGTGCCGCCGCCTGCGGTCCGCTCGACGGGAGCGGCCGAGCCGTCCACCGACAGCCAGCGCTCCCCGGACGAGTCCGTGCGCGAGGCCTCCATCGCCCCGCCCGGCACCTCCGAGAGCGCCGTGGAGTGCCCGGTCGTGCGCGTGTACAGGAACTGGCCGTCCCGTACGGCCGGAGCGGGGGCCTCCTGGGCCGTCAGCGCCACTCGGTCGAGCAGCTGTACCGCCGCCGGATCGGGCGGCGCGGCGGCGGACGGCCCGCCGGAGCCGGTGGTGCCGAGCGTGACGGCCAGGGTGACGGCGCAGGCCGCGGCGCCCGCCGAGAGGAGCAGCACGGCACGCCGCCGGGACCGCGCGGGTCGGGGCTCGGCGTGCGCCTCCCGGACGAGGTGCTCCCGGAGCCGGGCCCGTCCGGGGAAGGGCAGTTCGGCGTCGGAGAGGCCGGGCAGCTGCCCGAGGGGTTCGTCGGCGGGGTTCACAGGTTTCCCTCCCGGGCGGGTCGGGGCGCGGGGAGCTGCCCGCGGGTCGGGGACTGGGCGAGGTGGGCGGCCACGAGGACGCGCAGCCGGGCGCGGGCGCGGGAGAGGCGCGAGCGGACGGTGCCCGCGGGCACCCCGCACGCCCGGGCCACCTCCTCGTGGCTGAGGCCGGACCACACGTGCAGCAGCAGCACCTCCCGGTCGGCGCGCCGCAGCCGGCCGAGGACGGCGAGCGCGGCGGCGGCCTCCGCGGAGTCGGCGAGGCGGGAGACGACCGCCTCCGCCACGTCGGGCGCCGCCTCGGGAGGCGGCAGCCGCGTCATGGCCTCGCGGTGGCGGCGGGCCGCCCGGCGGGTGTTGCGGATGACGTTCGTGGCGACGCCGAAGAGCCAGGCCCGCCGGCTGGTGACGCCGTCGAGCGTGTCGCGCAGCCGCCAGGCCTCCAGGAAGGTCAGGGAGACGATGTCCTCGGCTCCGGCGCGGTCGCCGGTCATGCGGACGGCGTGCGCGAACACCGCGTGGGCGTGTTCGTCGTAGATGTCCGCGAACTGTTGGGGTTTCACGCTGGGAAGTGTCCGCGGAACCCGCCCCGTTGCATGTGACTCCGGTCACGCGACGTGCCCGCCGACGCAACGGAACCGCGGATACCGCTCAAAACGGAAGCTTGCCTTCGAAAGGGCCGACCCGCCAGTGGATGTGTCGGAACGTCACTTTACGGTCCGGATCCACACGCTTACAGGCCGTTGCAGTTGACTCGGGCAACATACGGTTTCAGTAACCGAGACGAACTGCACGGTAATCGTCCGGGGCCTCAAGTGTTCGTATAGCTTCAGCTCGTCGCCGCCGCACCCGGGACACGGGGTCCGCGCGGGGAATCGCGGCGACAGGGATGCGACCACTCCCATGACAACAGCCACTCGAACCAGTGCCTTCCGTGTCGACGCGTACACACCGCACTGCCAGGTCATCGCCGACGAAGGCGGCCACGCCGTCATCGGCATCTCTCCCGGCAACTCCTACTTCTCCGCCCAGCGTGTGCACGCCCTCGCCGAATGGGCGCTCGACAACTTCGAGCAGGCCGACCTGATCTACACCGACCTGCACGTGGCCGAGATGTACGAGGCCATGGGCTATCCCCCCGACGAGGCCCGCCGAAAGACCGTCAAGAACCTGCGCGGCGTGCGCGCCAAGGTGACCAACGCCGTCGCCGACATCGACCCGTCGGGCACTCGCCTGCGCGGCAGGCCGATGTCCTCGCTGCGCGGGATCCCCGCCTACGACGCCATGCACGCCGACCTGCTGGAACGGCTGCACACCGACCCGGCGTTCGCGCAGACCTGCAACGAACTCGTCGACATCTTCCTGTCGTCGAAGGTCCTCGGCGGCGAGAAGGCCACCGCCCACCAGCGGGCGGTCTGCCTGGACTACGTGTGCGCCGAGGCGCCGCTCTTCCTCGACACCCCCGCGATCCTGGGCGTCCCCTCGTCGCTGAACTGCTACCACCAGGCGCTGCCGATGGCGGACCTGCTCTACTCGCGCGGCGCCGGACTGCGGGCCTCCCGCAACCAGGGCCACGCCATCGTCACCCCCGCCACCGAAGGAGACCAGCTGTGACCACCCACGCGGAGCCGATCCTCGAATTCCCCTTCACGTGGGACGGAACGCACCTGCCCACCCAGGTCGACGAACTGCCCCCGGTGGTGAAGGTCCGCACCATCGCCGGCGCCGAGGCCTGGCTCGTCTCCTCTTACGAGCTCGTCAAGCAGGTCCTCGAAGACGACCGGTTCAGCCTCAAGAACACCTCCGACCCGGGTGTGCCCCGCCAGTACGCGCTGACGATCCCCCCGGAGGTCGTCAACAACATGGGCAACATCACCGGCGCCGGCCTGCGCAAGGCCGTCATGAAGGCCATCAACCCCAAGTCCCCGGGCCTCCAGCAGTGGATGGACGAGTACGCCGCCGAACTGGTCGAGCGGATGCTCCAGCACGGTGCCCCCGTCGACGTGCGCACCATGTTCACGGACCCGTTCTCCGAGGCGATGCACTGCCAGATCCTCGGCATCCCGCACGACGCGGCCCCGCTCCTCGCGGAGTCGCTGCCGATCGCCTTCATGAACAGCGCCACCGAGATCCCCGCCGCGCGCCTGAACTGGGACCGCGACATCGCCTACATGAAGGCGCGCCTCGACGACACCGAGCAGGGACTCGTCGGCGACCTCGCCAAGCTGCGCGGCACCGAGGGCTACGAGCACGTCTCCGACGAGATGTTCGCGACGGTCGGCGTCACCCTCTTCGGCGCGGGCGTCATCTCCACCGCCGGCTTCCTCGCCATGGCGCTGGTCACCCTGCTCACCCACCCGGAGGAGGCCGACTACCTGGCCGACCACCCGGAGCTCATGCCCCAGGCCGTGGACGAGCTGCTGCGCATCAACCTCTCCATCGGCGACGGCCTGCCGCGCCTGGTGATGGAGGACATGACCCTGGGCGACGTCCAGGTCAAGGCGGGCGAGCTGGTCCTCGTCCTGCCCGAGGGCGCGAACTTCGACCCCTCCGTCTTCCCGGACCCGCACCGCCTCGACTTCACCCGCGCCAACTCCTCCGCCCACTTCTCCTTCGGCGGCGGCTCCCACTACTGCCCCGCCACCGCCCTCGGCAAGAAGCACGCCGAGACCGCGCTGCTCGCCCTGCTCAAGGCCATGCCCCGCATGCGGCTGGCCGTGCCGGTCGAGCAGCTCGTGTGGCGCACGGGCTTCATGAAGCGCCTGCCCGAGCGCCTGCCGGTGATGTGGTGACCACCGTCTGACCGGACCCGAGCCCCAGGCCGTGGGGGGGGGGGGGGGGGGGGGGGGGGGGGGGGGGGGGGGGGGGGGGGAGGGGGGGGGGGGGGGGGGGGGGGGGGAGGGGGCGG
>NZ_JBWKEZ010000002.1:0-51387 GCF_056434525.1 Streptomyces sp. NPDC044002 | reverse complement strand
CTTGCGGGGGGGGTGGGACCACCTGTCGAACCGACCCCACCCCCCGGCCCTTCCCCCCCCCCCCCCACGGGGCCGGGGGCACGGCCCGTTCCACCTCACACGGGGCAGGGCCGGTACTCCAGGCTGAGTTCGCGGTCGACCGCGTAACTGGTGCGCATGGACGCCTCGGTGACCTTCTGCCAGGAACCGTACTTCGCGTAGAGCTGCTCGGCGGTCGGTCCGAGCGGGTTGCCGTACTTGGCCTGGTTGCGCTCCTCCAGGACCCGGACCTCCTCCGGGGTCATGCCCGCGCGGGTGATTTCCTTGGCCTGGTTGCGCATGTCGACCATCTCCCGAGCGACCTCCTCGTCGGAGGCCCCGGACTCGCGCATCGCCGCCTCGGTGCGGTGCATGTCCTCCAGCAGGCCGTGGTAGCGCATCCGGGTCCGCTGGGCCTCGACCTTCTCGTCCATCGGCATGACGCGGATGCGGCACACCACGGGATCGGCGCTGGGACAAGGGTCGTCGGCGGCCGCCGGCCGGGCCAGGGGAGCGGTGATGACGGAGCCGCATGCCTCCGCCGCGGTGGCGACGGAGGCGGCGGCGGGCGCGAGCAGGGCGACCGAGGCGAGGAACGGTACGAGGGCGCGGCGCAGGAACGCGGCGGAGGAAGGGAGCATGCGCGCCATCCTGGGCGGGCGCGCCGCACCGGTTCACGCAGGCGCACCGCCCGCCGCCGCCGATCACCCCTATGGGGAGGCGTACCGGGTCTTCCCGCCGCCCCGCCACCGCTATCGCTGGCAGCGGCCGAAGTCCACGACGTACGTGCCGGCGCCGGTCGAGACCGCCCCGGCCGGGTCGGCCGCTCCGGGCTGCGCCCAGCCGCCGAAGTCGCGCAGCGAGGCGTCGAGGATGACCGCGCGGTGACCCGGGCTGTTCATCCACCACTTGACGGCGGAGTCCGGGGTGCCCGAGCCGCCCCAGCCGTTGTAGGTGATCTCGGAGACGGCCCAGGACCGGGGGTCGGGGCAGTAGCCGGCGCCCATGACGCGGCTCTGCGGGGTGGACCCGGTCCGCGGGTCGGTGTGCGAATCCTTCCAGGGCCCCCACCACTTGAGCTGCACGGCCGCGGCCGCGTGCTGCCGGGCCGCGTTGGTCATGGCCGCGTTCGCCGTCAGGGCGGGCAGACCGCGCTGCGCGCGCTGGGCGTTGATCAGGCACAGGACGGCGTCCCGCTCCGCGACGCCCCCGCCCGGTGGCCGGGCCGCCGCCGCGGCGTCGCAGCCGGCGGCCGTCGCGGACGGCGCGGCCGCCGGCACGAGCACGGCGGACAGGACGGCGGCCACGGCCAGGGAGACCGCGGTACGGGAACGGGTACGGGTACGTGAAGTGCGGCTGCTCACGGGCTTCCACCTCCTGCGGACTCGGAACGGGGCGTTGCGAGCGGTGTGGAGGAGCCCAGCGCTGTGGCTGCTCCCTCCAGCCTGGCACCCGCCCCCGCTGATCGCCATCCGGCCCGCGGAGCGGGGCGAGTTGCGCCGCCGCACGCACTCCTCAGCGCTCCGGCGCCTCCCCGGCCTCCCCGGTGATCCGCTCCAGGTCGGTCATCAGCGAGTCCAGCCACAACACCGCCGCGTAGTACTGCCTCGGCGCGCCCGGCGGCTCCGCCTCGAACCCGTCGAAGGCCGGGTCCCGCAGCGCGACCGGCGTCCGCGGGGTGTCGCCGCCCGGGTCGAGCCACGCCGACACCAACAGCATCCGCCCGGCCACCCGGTCCCCGAGCCGCGTCACCGCCTCGGCCGGCTCCCGCTCCAGCGGCGGTACCAGGACCCGCGCGGGCACCGCCAGCAGCCGGTCCGCGCCCCACAGCGTGTGGTGCCCGGCCAGCAGCGCGGCCTGCCAGTCCTGCCCGCCCGCCGCCGACGCCGGCCAGGCCCCGGCCGGCCCGTGCGGCCGCGGCTCGCTCTGGAACTGGGCGTACGCCGACTCGGCCAGGACCAGCGAGTGCAGCAGCGACCGGTGCCCCGGCACGCCGGCCACCGGCTCCCGCACCCCGCCCGCCGCGAGCCGGGCCGCCGTCGCCACCACGATCTCCGCGGCACCCCGCAACAGCACCGCGGCCGACCGCCGCAGCTCGTCCTGCGCACCCCGGGGCCAGGCCAGCAGCCCGAACACCGCGCCGATCGCACTGCCGGTCAGCACGTCCAGCAGCCGGAACTCGGCGAGCTGCCAGGTCGCGGGCGCCAGCTGGGCGAACACCAGGGCGATGACCACCGTGAACAGCGCCTGCGCCCACCCCACCCCCTTGACCGGCCCCAGCGTGAACGCGGCCAGCATCAACGGCGGCAGCGCCGCCGCGTACACGGCGGTGTCCGACCCCGCGAGCGCCAGCAGCCCCGCCGCGGCCAGCGCCCCGACCAGCGTCCCCGTCAGCGCGATCCGTACCGTCCGGCGGGTCTCCCGTACCGTCGTACGGGTCAGCGTCAGCGTCGCCAGCAGCACCCAGAACCCGTGCGGCAGGCTGTCCTCGCCCGCGATCACCCGTGCCGCCGCCAGCGCCAGACTCAGCCGCACCGCGTTCTGGAAGAACACCGACCGGCGCACGGCGTGCCCCGCCAGCCGGTGCCACCACAGCCGCGCCGTGCCCATCCGCGCATACCAGAACCGGCCCGGAGCCGCCCGCTCCGCACCCGCCCGCCCCCGTACCGCGATCCCGGCCGCCGTCGACATCGCCAGCGCGGCGTCCGCCACCTCCAGCACCGCCGCGTGCCGCCGCAGCACCGCCGGCCCCTCCCCGTCGTCCGGGCCCGCCGCCAGGGCCGCACGGGCCCGCAGCAGCTCCGCGTGCGCGTCCCCGCCCGGCTCGGGGCCCCGGCCCCGCCCCCGCAGCAGCACCGCCGTCTCCCGCGCGGTGTCCCGTACCGCGCCCAGCACCTCCCGGTCCGCCGCCGACGGCGCCCCCGCCACCGGCGGCAGCCCCGCCAGCCGGACCAGCAGGGTGCGGGCCGCCAGCCCGGTGTGGGTCAGCGCCCGGTCCCGCAGCCCCGGCCCGGCCGGCCGCTCCGCCTCCGGCACCCGCGAGGGCCGCAGCGCCGGCCCGGCCTCCTCCGCCCGCAGCCCGGACGCCGCGGACAGCGCGTACGGCGGCCCCGCCAGCTCCGCCGCGCACCCCCGCGCGCACTCGGCGGCCCGCGCGGCCAGCTCCCGGTACGGGACGGCCGGCGGATCGGGCAGCACGTACGCCTCCGCCAGCACCAGCAGCGCGAGCCCCACCGTCGCACCGGCCAGCCGCTCCCCGAGCGAGCCCGGATCGTAGGGCGGGAACGACGGCAGGATGTACATCAGCTGCAGCCCGGGCCCCGCCCCCGCCGCCCGCGGCCCGCCCACCGCGACGAACGCCAGCACGAAGCCGGCCACCAGCATCCCCAGCACCGCGCTCCAGGTCCGCACCGACAGGAACGTGCCGATCGTGATCAGCGCCCAGCAGGCCGGCACCAGCCGCAGCACCACCCCGGCTCGCTGCCGGCCCGTCCCGGGGATGTGCGACAGGCCCGCCAGCGCCACCGCGGCGAACAGCGCGTACGTCGCCGCCACGGTCGAGCCGAAGCCGTACAGGAACAGGTAGAACCCCGCGCCGCCGGCCAGCGTGACCCGCACCGAGCGCCGCCCCGCCGCCGCCCAGCCGGCCGGCAGCCGCACCCCGGGAACGCCTCCCATGCCACCAGCATCACCCGCCGCCGCCCGCCCGGCACGCCACGGCCTGGAGCCGCCCTCAGCCGGGGCACGAGTCGCGGTCCAGCAGCGCATCGGTTCGAGCTGACACGGTTACGACCAGGACGCGGGCCGGACCGTACCGCCGGAGCATCCCGGTGCCCGGCCACGCGCCGATGCGCCCGGGGAACCGCACGGCGCAGCGGCAGGGGCCGGGAGCCCCGCAACCCAGGCACGGCTCCCGACCGGTCGAAGGCCTGCCGACCGCAAGGCCGAGGAGAAGGAGTTCCACCCATGAAGATCGTTCTGATATCCGGAAGCACCCGCGGCGACTCGGTGAACACCGCCGTACTCGCCACCGTGCGCCACATCCTCGACGACCTGCCCGGCGAGCACGAGAGCGTGCTGCTCCCCGTCGGCGAACTGCCCCACTACGAGGCCGAACTGGAACGCACCGACGGCTCGCCCGCCGTCCGCGCGGCCAAGGAGCTGGTCACCGGCGCCGACGCGCTGTTCATCAGCACCCCCGCCTACAACAGCGAGATGCCCGGCGTGCTGAAGAACGCCCTGGACTGGCTGTCCCGGGCCCAGGGCGAGAACCCGAGCCCGCTCACCGGCAAGGTGGCCGCCGTCACCAGCGCCTCCCCCGGAGCGCGCGGCGCCGTGGACGCGCAGCCCGGCCTGACCGGCCTGCTCGCCCGCTGCGGCGTGCGGGTCGTCGAGCACGAGCCGGTCGCCATCGGCTCCACGGGCACGCTCGCCACCGAGGACGGCCGCTACACCGACGCGGAGGTCGTGGCCCGGCTGGAGAGCCTCACCGGGGCCCTGATCGCCGAGTTCGCCGCGGCCGGCGAGCGCGTGGAGGTGCTCGTCTGATGGCGTCCTTGGCGTCCCCGGCCCCAAGCCTGTTCCAGATCATGAAGGAGGACCTGGAGGTGGTCGTCGCCCGCGACCCCTCCATGCGCAACCGCCGGGAGGCGCTGCTGCACGCGGCCCTGCCCGCGCTGTGGGCCCACCGGATCGCCCACCGGCTGCACCGGCGCGGACACCGGATGATCGCGCGGACCATCGCCTGGCGCGCCCGCCGCAGCACCTCCGTGGAGATCCACCCCGGCGCCGTGCTCGGCCGCCGGGTCTTCATCGACCACGGCGCCGCCGTGGTGATCGGTGAAACCGCCGTGGTCGGGGACGACGTGACCATCTACCACCAGGTGACGCTGGGAGCGGTCGGCTGGTGGAGCGACAACAACCGGCCCGAGGGCGACCGCAGACACCCGGTGGTGGGCGCCCACGTCGTGCTCGGCACCAACGCGACCGTACTGGGGCCGGTCACCATCGGCTCGCACGCCGTCATCGGTGCCCAGGCACTGGTGAACAAGGACGTGCCCGCGGGCGCCCGGGTGCTCGCCGCCACCGCGGTGATCAAGCCCGTCGGCCAGCGGCCGCAGCCCATGGAGGACCTGTACGCCATGACGGCCTCGGCCGGCTCCTGGTAGCCCGGCCGCGCGGCACGGAGCCGGCCCCGGCCCCGCCCGCCGCGCACCCGCTCCGCCCCGAACGACGTCCCCCCACACCTGGCCGCACCGGGCCGGACCAGCTCCGCCCGCCCGGCCCGCAGCCGCACGAACCGACTTGTGAGGAACCACACGTGGAAAGCCGTGAGACGCGCCGCATCGCAGACAGCATCGCCGACCTGGTCGGCTCGACCCCGCTGATCCGCCTCCGCTTCGACGACTCCGCCCCGGGCGGCGAAGTGCTCGCCAAGCTGGAGGCCGCCAACCCGATGTCCACCAGCAAGGACCGGGCGGCCCTCTACATGCTGCGCGCCGCCGAGGACCGCGGCGACCTGATGCGCGGCAACGGAACCGTCATCGAAGCCACCTCGGGCAACACCGGCATCTCCCTGGCCGCCCTCTCCGCGGCCCGCGGATACCGCTGCGTCATCGTGCTGCCCGACAGCGCCACCGCCGAACGGGTCTCCCTGCTCAAGGCGCTGGGCGCCGAGGTCGTGCAGACCCCCCGCGACGCCGGCTACCCCGGCGCGATCGCCAAGGCCCAGGAGCTGCACTCGGCGACGCCCGGGTCCTGGTTCGCCTGCCAGCACGAGAACGACGACAACGTCCGCGCCCACTACGAGACCACCGGCCCCGAGATCTGGGCCGACACGGCGGGCCGGATCGACGTACTGGTCTGCGGCGTCGGCACCGGCGGCACCCTCAGCGGCACGGCCAAGTACCTCAAGGAGCAGGACCCGCGGATCCGCGTCGTCGCGGTCGAGCCGGAGAACTCCCCGGTGCTCACCCAGGGCGAGGGCGGCCTGCACCGGATCCCGGGCCTCAACGGCGGCTTCGTCGCCCCCACCACCGACGTCGCGCTGATCGACAACGTCGTGACCGTCTCCGACGAGGACGCCATGGCCGCCGCCCGCTCCCTCGCCCGCCGGCAGGGCGTCTTCGTCGGCGTCTCCTCCGGCGCCGTCGCCCACGCCTGCGCCCGGCTGGCCGCCCACCCGGACTACATCGGCGCCACCATCGTCACCATCCTGCCCGACACCGGCGAGCGCTACCTCAGCCTGTGGAACGAGACCCCCGCGCCCGCCGCCCGGCAGTCGGCCCCGGCCCCCGCGGCGGCCCCCGCCCCCGCCCCCGCCCCCGCACCGGCGGCCGCCCCGGCCCAGGTACTGGCCGCGAAGTCCTGACGCCTCCCGCCCGTCCCCCCACACCGCGAAGGAACCCGGCGTGAATTTCCGTCAGCTCCATCCGAACATCAAGCTGCGGCTCGGCATCGGATTCGTCCAGCGGATGCTCGGCATCATGCTGATGCCGCTGATGGTCATCCACCTCGCCACGCTGTACGGCGCGGCCGCGGCCGGCGTGCTGACCATGGTCGTGGCCGCCGCGGGCATCGCCGCCAACTTCGTGGGGGGCCACCTCGCCGACGTCCACGGCCGCAAGCCGCTGATGGTCGCCGGCGAGGTGGGGGCCACGCTCACCTTCGCACTGCTCGCCCTGGCCAACTCGCCCTGGTGGCAGTCCGGAGCGGCCACCTTCGTGCTGTTCCTCCTCAACACGAGCCTCGCCGGCGCGGCCACCCCCGCCGCCGAGGCGATGATGATCGACGTCTCCACCCCCGAGAACCGGCAGCTCGTCTACACGGTCAACTACTGGTCGATCAACATGGCGTTCACCGCCGGCGCCCTGATCGGCGGCTTCTTCTACGGGGAGCACTTCGCCCTGCTGCTGGCCGGCGCGGCCGCACTGTCCCTGGCCACCGCCCTGGTCACCTGGTGGCGGATCGCCGAGAGCGCCCCCGAATCCGCCAAGGACCGGGCCTCCGGCGTCCCCGCCATGCTCCGCGGCTACCTCGCCGTCTCCCGGGACCGGGTGTTCCTCAGGCTGGTGGGCGCCGCGATCCTCACCCGCGCCATCGAGGTCCAGATCGGCTACTACATCGCCGTCCGCCTCGCCGACGACTTCCCCGAGCAGGCACTGGCCGGCCTGGAACACTGGTTCCCCTCCGTGGACGGGGTCGCCATGCTCGGCATCCTGCGGGCCGTCAACACCGTCCTCGTCGTCGGCTTCGCCCTCTTCACCGGCAGCATGTTCCGCCGGCTGTCCGACCGGACCAGGCTCTACGCGGGCATCGCCGTCTTCACCGCCGGCCACATGGTCCTGGCCGTCAGCAACAGCGGCTGGGTCCTGATCGCCGCCGCCGTCGTGTTCACCCTCGGGGAGATCGCGAACGTCCCGGTCAAGCAGGCCATCCTCGCCGACCTGGTCGACCCGGCCGCCCGCACCAAGTACCTCGCCGCCTACGGCCTGGTACCGCGCGTCGGCCTGCTCATCGGCTCGGTGTGCGTGACCGTCGGAGCCTTCCTCTCCCCGGTCGGCATGAGCCTCCTCTACGGCGCCTTCGGCCTCGGCGCCATCCTCGTCTACCGCTCCCTGCTGCCGTTGCGCGCCTCCCGCCGCACCGCCCCGGAGCACGAAACCCAGGCCGCGCCGCTGGCCGCCGCCACGCCGGCGCCCGTGCCGGCCCAGAACGGAGCCACGTCATGACCCCGCCCCGCGAGCCCGGCCGCATCCTGATGGTGATGCCGTACGAGCAGCTCGTACGCAAGGCCGTCGAAGCCGGCTTCGAGGTCTGGTCGATCTGGGACCCCGCACTGCGCACCCCCGAATACCTCGACAAGGTCGCCGCCCACTCCCGGGAACTGGCCCTGGTCGACTTCGCGGACGAGGCGGCCCTGCGCGCCCTCGTCGCCGAGCTGGCCCGCCGGCACGACGTCCACCACGTCCTGCACCTGGGCAGCGAGGCCACCATGGCCCCCGTGGTCGCCGAGGCCGAAGCCCTCGGCCTGTCACCCAACACCGCCGAATCCGTACGCCTGCTCAACGACAAGCACGCGATGCGCGGCCTGCTCAACGCCCACGGCGTCTCCGCCGTCCGCGCCCGCCGGGCCGAGACCCTCGGCGAGGTCGAGCCGCTGCTCACCGAGTTCGGACTGCCGGCCGTGGTCAAGCCCACCAACACGGCCGGCAGCCGCGGCATCGCCCTCGTCCGCACCGACGCCGACCTCGCCGAATGGACCGAACGGGTCAAGGCGGGCGGCTTCGAGGGCCCCTTCATCATCGAGGACTACCTCGAAGGCCCCGAGTTCAGCGTCGAGACCCTCACCGCCGGCGGCACCCACCACGTCGTCGGCATCACCGCCAAGCAGACCACCGGAGCCCCCGGCTTCGTCGAGACCGGGCACATCCACCCCGCCCCCCTCGACCCGGAAGACGCCGCCGCGATCCGCGACACCGTCACCGCCCTCCTCGGCCTCGCCGGCTACGCCTTCGGCCCCGCCCACACCGAGGTCATCCTCACCCCCGCCGGGCCGCGCGTCGTCGAGTCCCAGGCCCGCCTCGGCGGCGACCGGATCCCGCTGCTCGTGGAGGTCGCCACCGGATACGACATCGAGGCCGCCATATTCCGGGGCCTGGCCGGCGAGGACGTCACCGCCCCCGCACCCCACCGGTACGCCGCCATCGGCTTCTTCCAGCTCCCCGCCGGACGCCTGGAGTCCGTCGACGGCCTCGACGGCCTGCGCGCCCGGGACCACGTGCACGGCGTGCACTTCCCGTACGCCCCCGGCGACGTCCTGCCCCGCACCACCGACTCCGGCACCCGCCACGGCTACGCCGTCGTCGACGCACCGACCCCCGCGGAGGCCGCCGACCGGATCGCCGCGGCCCGCACCGCCCTGCGCACCACGACCACCCAGACCCCGAAGGAAGCACTGCGATGACCGCCCCGACCGCGCGCGCCGCGGACCGTACCCTGCTGCTCGTCGGCGCCACGGACCAACACCTCGAACGGGCCAAGGCACTGGGCGTCCGCGTGGTGCTCCTCCAGCACCCCGACAAGATCACCTCGTACCAGACCGGGCTGGCCGACGTCCTCCTGATGGTCGACTACACCGACTGGGACACCGTACGGCCGCTCGCCGAGGCCTCCCGCGAGGTGTGGGGCTTCGACACCGTCGCCTCCCTCACCGAGGCCGGACTCGACATGGCCGCCCGCCTGAACGCCCACTTCGGCTTCCCCGGCACCGGCCCCGAGGCCAGCCGCCGCATGCGCAACAAGTTCCTGATGCGGCAGCACCTCACGGAACGCGGCAAGCTGTCGATCCACTGGGACCGGGTCACCGACCGCGCCTCCCTCGACGCCTTCGCCGCCCGCGCCGGCTACCCCTTCATCATCAAGCCCACGGACGCCACCGCGAGCTTCGGCCTGATCCGCGTCTCCGCTCCCGGAGAACTGGACGCCACCTGGGACCGGATCGAGGAGCTGCGCGGCCGCCGCAGCGACCGCGGCTCGACCCTCTACACCGTCAGCGAGTTCCTGATGGAGTCCTACCTCGACGGCCCCGAGTTCAGCGTCGAGGCCTTCAGCTTCGCCGGACGCCACGTGGTGATCGCCGTGACCGAGAAGCTCGTCGACGACACCCACTTCGCGGAACTCGGCCACGCCCTGCCCGCCCGCCTGGCACCGGAGGCGCACGCCCGGGTCACGGCAGCCGTCGAGGACTTCCTCGACACGATGGGCGTCACCGACGGACCCAGCCACACCGAACTGCGCCTCGGCTCCCGGGGCCCCGTCGTCATCGAGTCCCACAACCGGGTCGGCGGCGGCCACATCAACGAACTGGTCGAGGCGGCCTACGGCATCGACCTCCTCGGCTACGGCGTCGCCTGGCCGCTCGGCCTCGTCGAGGCGCTCCCGGAGCCCCCGAAGGCCCGCGCCGGCGCCTGCACCCGCTTCGTGCTCCGCGACCCGGGCACGGTCACGGCCGTCTCCGGAGTGGCGGAGGTCGCCGCCCGCCCCGACGTGCTCGCCGTGGAGGTGTCCGTGGCGCCCGGCGACCCGGTGCGCCCGCTGCGGGACAACTGGGACCGGCTCGGCTTCGCCGCCGTCACGGCCGCCGACACCGACGCCGCCATCGCCCTGTGCGAGCGGCTGACCGAGCAGATCCGCATCGACGTGACCCCGGCCGGGGCGCCGGCGGACGCCCTGGACCTGGAGGCCGCCGCGTGACCGCCCTCGTACTGCACCGCTTCCCGCTCGGCCCGTTCCCCTACGACCGCTGGCTGGCGGAACTCGACGGCGGGGTGGTGCTGATCGCCGCCCGCGACCGGATCGAGGGCGCCCGCGAGCAGGTCCCCGCCGGGGACGGCGGCTACCGCCGGCTGGTGGTGCTCGACGACTTCGAGGACGAGGAACTCCTCGACCGGACCGCCCTCGAACTGGCCGAGGAGTACCGGGTCACCCATGTCATCGCCCCCCACGAGGCGGACCTGATGCGGGCGGCCCGGCTCCGCGAGAAGTTCGGCCTGCCCGGCCAGCTCCCCGACGAGGTCCTGCCCTTCCGGGACAAGGCCCTGATGAAGCGGCGGCTGGAGGCGGCCGGCATCGAGGTCGCCCCGCACACCCTGCCCGCCACGGCCGACGACGCCCGGGACTTCGCGGACGAGCACGGACTGCCGCTGGTGTTCAAGGCCCGCGACGGCTTCGGCTCGATCGGGCTGCGGATCGTACGGACCCCCGGGGAACTGGAGGAGTACCTGGCCGGGGCCTTCGCGCCGGGCGCGGCCCCCCGCGAGGACCTGCTGGCCGAGGCGTACGTGCCGGGCCGGATGTGCCACGTGGACGGGGTCGTCGTCGGCGGCCGCACGGTGATGGCCTGGCCGTCCCAGTACCAGTACGAGCTCTCCTCCTTCCAGGCCGACCCCGGCGCCCGGGTGGACCTGACCCTGGACCCCACGGACCCGCTGACCCCGCGTCTGCTGGAGCTGGCGGACAGCGCGCTCGCGGCCCTCGGCGGCCCGGCGGACTACGCCTTCCACGCCGAGGTCTTCCACACCCCCGACGACCGCCTCGTCGTCTGCGAGGTCGCCTCCCGCCCGGCCGGCGCCCGGATCCGCGAGGTGCTGGACGCCGTGTTCGAGGTGCACCCGGTGGAGCTGGCGACGCGGGCCCAGACGGGACTGCGGCTGCCCGTCCTGGCCAGGCTCGCGGACGGCGCCCGGCTGGAGCCCGTCCGCATGGCTGGCCAGGTCCTGATGATGAAGCGGCCCGGCACCGTGCGCGGCATCCCGGTCACCCCGGAGGAGCCCTGGGTGCGCTACTACGGCGTCTACGCGGAGCCGGGCGAGGTCCTCGCGGAGGCGGCCCTCTCCTCGGACTTCCTCGCGGCGGCGGTGCTGTCGGCGCCGACCCGGCGCCAGTGCGAGCGCCGGCTGCGGGCCCTGGGCGCCCGCTTCGAGGCGGAGATCGTGATCGGCTGACCGACGCGCTCGCCGACCGGCCGGCGCGTGCGCCGACCTGCGGTGATGGGCTATAGTGGATCTCGAGCCCGCCGCCGCGGAACACGGCGAACGGGACGATGCGTTGGTGGTCCAAGGAAAGACACCCCACTTCCCGTGGGGGAATGCAGGTGCAAGGCCTGCCCAGCGCTCGATCAAGGCCCCGGCCTCCTCACGGAGACCGGGGCCTTCTGTCATAGGCCCGCCGCGCGGTGGGTCGGCCGCCCGTCCAGGACCGTGAGCAGCACGGGCAGTTCGGGCAGGTCCGTGGCGGCCGTGGTGAGCGGGTCGGCGGCGAAGACCGTGAGGTCCGCGCGGAACCCGGGTGCGAGGCGGCCCGACTCGTGCTCGGCGCCCGCCGCGTACGCGGGGCCGGTGGTCATCCCGCGCAGCGCCTCCAGGGCGGTCAGCGCCTGCTCGGGGCCGTGGGGCGGCAGGGCGAGGTCGCGGCTCGGGCGGCGGTGGCGGGCGCCGGCCATCACCCCGAGCGGTGGGAACGGGGCGATCGGCCAGTCGGATCCGAGGACCACCGTGGCCCCCGCGTCCCACAGGTCGCGGCAGCGCCACGCGCGCGAGGCCCGCTCCTCGCCGAGACGGCGGGACCAGTTGTCGGTGTGGTCGGCGCGGGTGAAGTCGCAGCAGTGGGTGGGCTGCATGGACGCGATGACGCCCAGCTCGGCGAAGCGCCGCAGGGTGTCGTCGGGGACGGTCTCGATGTGCTCCACCCGGTGGCGCACCCCGGCCGGGCCGCCGGCGCGCGCCTCCTCGACGGAGTCGAGCACGTGCCGGACGGCCGCGTCGCCGATCGCGTGGGTGGCGGTGGGCACGCCCGCCCGGTGCAGTTCCCCGACGATCCGCGTGTAAGCGGCCGGGTCCGGCCAGAAGGCGTGCGTGGACTCGCCGTGCCGGTCGGGGTGTTCCAGCCAGGCGGTGCCGTTGTCGATGGTGCCGTCCATGAACAGCTTCACGCCCGCGACCTGCCACAGGTCCCCGCCGGTGCCCTGCTGCGCGATGAGGGCGCGCACCCCCTCCGCGCCGGTCCCCGGCTGGCACCAGGGTGCGACCCGCAGCCGCAGCGGGAGCTGCCCGGCCGCCTCCAGCTCCCCGTACAGCGCGAGGCTGTCGCCGTTCGCGTCCATGGCGTGCCCGCCGGTCAGCCCGGAGGCGGCCATGGACCGCAGGGCGGCCGCGAGCCGCTCCCGGCTCTGCTCCGGGGTGGGCCGCGGGGCGACCCGTTCGACCAGTTCGCAGGCGGCGTCCTCCTGGAGCAGGCCCGTGGGGCGTCCGCCCGCGTCGCAGACGACCTCGGCGGAGGCCTGGGCGAAGGTGCGCGGGCCGTCGACACCGGCCAGTTCGAGGGCGCGGCGGCTGGCGAGCGCCGAGTGGGCGTCGAACAGCAGCAGGAAGGCCGGCACGCCGTCGAGCACCGCGTCGAAGGGGGCGGTCGCCACCGGCCGGTCCCCGAAGACGTTCGGGTCCAGACCCCAGCCGAACAGCCACTCGCCGGGGGCGAGCGAGCGCACCCGGGCGGCCAGCTCCCGCCGTACGTCGTCCAGGCCGGCGCAGCCCGACAGGTCGAGGCCGTGGGTCAGTTCGGCGCCGGAGACCGGGTGCAGGTGGCCGTCGACGAGCCCGGGGGTGACCACGGCCCCGTCGAGTCCGACGACGGTGGTCGCGGGGCCGGCGAGCGCCCGCACCTCGCGGTCGTCGCCCAGGGCGAGGATCCGCCCGTCCTCCCCGGCCGCGAGCGCGGTCTGCGGCAGGAACCGCCCCGTCGCGGGGTCGAGCAGACGGGCGGAGAGCAGGACGAGACGGGCGTGCACGGTGGCTCCTCGGGGGGACGGGGTCTCGGTCGGTGGTGGCGGGGGAGGCCCCTAAGGGCCCTCGGGCAGGTCCAGGGTGCCCGGCGGCAGGCCGAGTTCGCGTTCCGCCGTGGTGACGGCCATCCGGGTGACCGCGGCGGGGCGGTCGGCGGTGTCGGTGTTGGCGTGCGCCCCGAGCCCGTCGAGCACGACGAGGATCTGGATGGTGGTGACGTACGGGTCCGGCGTACGGAACTCCTCCCGGTCGACGCCCTCACGGACCAGCCGCTCCAGCGCTCCGCGCCAGGCCGCCTCCTGGACGGCGACCCGGTCGCGCAGGACGGGCCGGTAGCGGCTGAGGTGGCGCGCGTTGATCCAGAGCCGGCTGATGGCGTCGTAGGAGTCCCCGGCGGTGTGGGCGAGGAACCGGGCCAGCCGCAGCGTCGGGCTCTCGCCGTCGCTGCCGGCCGGGACGAGGCGGTCCAGCTCCGCGCTCGCGGCGCTGCCGAACGCCTCGGCCACCAGATCCTCCACGGAGGGGAAGTAGTGGCTGATCAGACCCGGCCGGACGGCGAGTTCGTCCGCGATCCGCCGGAGCGTGAGGCACTCCAGCCCCTCGGTGAGGGCGACCCCGGTCGCGGCCTCGACGATCTCCGCCCGACGGGCTTCCGGGGACTTGCGGACTCGTGGGCGCTGAACGCTTGACGACATACCGGCGATGCTATTGAGTGTGCGACCAATAAGCAAGCAGGTGGGATCCGAGCAGCACACCGGAGGGCCTCATGGCGTCCAAGCACCCCGACCCGCAGCCCGCTCAGGGCGGCGCGCCCGAGTCGGCCCGCCCCGCCCCGGAGCGCGCGGGCCGCGTCGAGGCCCACGGCATCGACCGCATCCCCGAATCCGAGCGCCACGGCCGCCCCCGGGACCTCTTCGCCGTCTGGGCGGCGGCCAACGTCAACTACCTCAGCCTGGTGATCGGCGGCGCGCTGGTGCTCATGGGCCTGAGCCTGTGGCAGTCCCTCGCCGTGATCCTCGTGGGCAATCTGTTCTGGCTGCTCACCGGCCTCGTCGCCACCTCCGGGCCGGCGGCCGGGGCACCCAGCGAGGTGATCACCCGGGCGCTGTACGGGGTCCTCGGCAACCGCCTGAACAACGCCGTCGGCGGCTGGCTGGTCTCCGTCTGCTACTTCGCCCTGAACCTGGCCGCCGCCTCCACCGCCGCCTTCGCCCTCGTGGAGGAGGCCGGACTCACCGCCGGCACCGCCGTCAAGGTGGCCGTCATCCTGCTCATCGCCGCCCTCACCCTGGCGATCAGCGTCTACGGCCACGCGATGATCATGAAGCTCTACCTCCCGATCACCCTGGTCCTCACGGCCGCGTTCGCCGTGGTCGCCGTCGTGGTGGCCGGGCACGCGGACCTCTCCCACCGCCCGGCCGAGCCGCTCTCGGGGACCGCCCTGTGGACCGCCCTCCTCGCCGGGACCACCCTGATCGCCTCTGCCCCGCTGTCCTACACCACCAGCGCCGACTTCTCCCGCTACCTGCCCCGCACCGCCCCCCGCACGGCGGTCGCCGGCTGGACCGCCCTCGGCGCCTTCCTGCCCAGCGTCCTCGTCTCCGCCCTGGGCGCCTTCGCCGCCACCGCCGTCGACATGACCGACCCGCAGAACGCGCTCCAGCCGCTCCTGCCCGGCTGGTTCAACCCGGTCTTCCTGCTCGCCCTGGTCCTCGGCACGATCGCCGTCAACGCCCTCACCGCCTACAGCGCAGGCCTCGCCCTCCAGGCCGTCGGCCTGCGCATCCGCCGCTCCGTCAGCGTCCTCCTCGACGGCGCCGTCGCCGTCGCCCTCACCCTGTACGGGCTGCTCGTCTCCCGCTTCCTCGACACCGTGAGCAACGCCCTCCAGGTGATCGTCGTCCTGATCGGCCCGCTCATGGCCGTCTACGCCACCGACGTCCTGCTCCGGAGGGGACGCTACGACGGGGCCGCGCTCTGCGACGAGACCCCCGGGGGCCCCTTCTGGTACACCGGCGGCGTCAACCGGGCCGGCGCCCTCGCCCTCCTCGCGGGCGTCGCCGCGGCCGCCGTCTGCGTCAACACCCTCTACACCGGCCCGGTCGCCGGGGCCCTCGGCGGCGTCGACCTGTCCCTGCCCGCCGGCATGCTCGTCTCCGCGGCCCTCTACGCCACCCTGATGCGCCACGACCCGGCCGTGCGGGCCGCCCGCCGCTAGGCGTGAGGGGCCCGGGCGGGCGCCGCCGCTCAGCTTGTTCTTTATGGTCGGCGGAGGTCAGCAGCGCACCCGGGCGGTGTCACCGTCGATACGGACGATGCACTCCTTGAAGAGCGCCATGTGCTGACCTTCGTCTTGGGCAACCAGCGTTAGTCCGAGGTCCATGAGGGGCTCGATGGCCTGCATTGTTCGAGACCCGTCGGGATCCGGGCCGTTCAAGGCCGCCCAGCTCTCGAACAGTGCACGGACCCCTTCCCATCAGGGCCCCGGGATGAAGTGACAGAGGAACGTCGGCTGATCAATTGCGTACTGCTGTAGCTCGCCGATCCGCGTGTCGCCCTGTGCGAGCCACCACGTTCCGTTCACTACCACTCCCTCCGCTCACGGTTTCAGGCGGGCTGCCCGAACTCCGTGCATCGAATCGCCGGGCTGGCCGTACTCGTTCGTCGCCGCGCTGGGGCGAGCCCGACACCGCGACCGTCCAGGCCACTGACCGCTACGGCACCGCCCGGGCGATGGCCTGGGACCGCATCCACCCCCGCCTCGCCACCCGCTCCGCGTGGATCGACCACGACGGCAAACTACCCATCATCGAGGGGACGTTGATCCGGCTGGTAGTCGACCATCTGCCAGGCGGCGGAGACCCGCTGCCACTGTGGCTGTGGTCCTCCGCGACCGGTATGACCGGTGCCGATGTCGATCTGCGCTGGTAGGCGTTCCTCCGGCGCTTTGACCTGGAGCACACGTTCCGGATGATCAAGCGGACGCTCGGATGGACCCGGCCGAAGCTCCGAACACCAGAAGCGGCGGACCGGTGGACATGGCTGATCATCGTCGCGCACGCCCACCTCCGTCTCGCCCGGCCGCTCCCCGAGGACGTCCGCCGGCCCTGGGAGAGAGCGGCCTATCCGAACAGGCTCACCCCCGCCCGGGTCCGGCGGGGGTTCAGGAACCTCCGCCCGACCTTGCCCTGCCCGGCCCGTGTTCCCAAACCCACCCGACCCGGCCCCGGCAGACCCGCTCGGATCGAAGAACCAGCAGCCCGCCACCCGCTACGACGTAGGCAAAACCGTCCGACGCCCCGAAACGATCAGCGAACGCGACCGGATCAGGCTATAACGGCCGAACTCGCGGGGAACATCATCCTGACCTGAACTGATAATGCGGAGGAAGGAGCAAGCAGCCGCTACGTGCCGGGCCGCCGGGCGTGCTTCCGGGTCGGAGGCTGGTTCTTGACGGCGCTGCAGGCCAGCAGTTCGGTGCCGGTGGCGTCGAAGTAGAGGGTGTAGAACCAGGACCGGTCCGGCGCGTCGAGGAGGCCGGTGCGGAACGATACGTCGCGGTGTCGGGAGAGGATCTCGACCGACTCGTCGAGGCCGAGCGTCGTCAGGCCGATCCGCCGTGAACGGCGCAGCCGTGTGGCCGCGATGCCACGCACCATCCAGTCGGGCGCGGCACCGTCGAACAGCCGCAGCTTGCCGCCGGCCAAGAGGGCCTCGCGGGCCGGGGCGCAGGCGGCGGTCTGGCCGGTGAGCATGGCGGCGAGATCGGGCCGGGTTGGGTGCTCGTTCTGGCTGGTCATGCACAGACCGTAGTGACCGGCAGGCGGGCGGTGCCACCCGATCAGCTGACGCTGGTGGCACTTCAGGCGGCGAAGACCGATCCAGTTCGAGCCCGGTGGTTAAAGAACAAGCTCAGCTTGTTTTTTATCTACCAGGACCTGCCGGGTCTGCCGATGGCCTTGAGGGTCTCGGGTCGTTTGACGGTCTTGCCCACGTCGTAGCGGGGTGCGGGATGGCGGTTCTTTGTCCCCTGTGGTCGTCCGGGGCCGGTGCCGCGGGGTTGGGGAACACGGGCCGGGCAGGGCAGGTGGGCGCGGATGTTCCTGAACCCCCGGCGGACCCGGGCCGGGGTGAGGCGTTCGGGCTTGGCAGGCTTCTCCCGGGGTCGACGGAGGTCGGCGGCCAGCGGCCGGGCCAGGCGGAGCTGGGTATGCGCAACGACCAGGAGCCAGGTCCACCGGTCCGCGGCCTCGGGCGTACGCAGTTTCGGGGTGGTCCAGCCGAGAGTCTGTTTGGTGAACCTGAAGGTGTGTTCCAGGTCGAATCTCCTGAGGAACACCTGCCACCACAGGTCCACGTCTGCCGGGGTGGCGCCGGTCTTGGATGACCACAGCCAGACCGGCGGGGCCTCCCGGTCTTTCGACAAGTGCTCGACCTTCAGTCGGACCAAGGTGCCCTCGATGATGGGGAGTTCACCGTCGTGCTCCAGCCAGGCCGAGCGGTGGGTCAGCCTCGGGTGGACCCGGTCCCACGCCTGGGCTTCGGCCTTGCCGTAGTTGGCGGTGTCGGTGACGGTGGTGATCGCCGCGTCGGGCCAGGTCTCTGGTTTGTTGAAGCGGAACTCCGGCCCGTGCTTCGGCGGCCTGCCGCCCTGGGGACAGACCAGGGCGTATTCCTTGGGCGAGGGCTTCGGCAGCCTCATCACCCGGTCACCGCGGACGCGTCCGACGAGCTCGACGGGCAGGTCCCGCAGGACCCAGGCCAGGCGGGTGACGTCGTATCCCGCGTCCATGACGATCGTGATGTCCGGGTCGCCGGGCGCCCACTGGCCGGCTGAGATGAGCCGCTCGGCCACGGCGCGGAGCTGGGCGGCGGTGACGGCGGTCGCATCGTCTTCGGGTCCGAGCCGGACCACGTCCAGGACCGACGTCCACGAAGTGGCTCCCGGTTCGAGGACGGCGACGAAGGAATACGGCCAGCCCGGGATGAACTGCGAGGCGGACTTCGCCCGTCCGTAGACGTGGCAGAACAGCCGGTCTGCCGAGCACGGCGCGTCCGAGCGCAGCCACGGCGACACGTCGACTGCGAGCACCAGGCGTCCGCCCTCGAAGCGCGGCAGCGGCAACCCGGCCAGCACCGCCCGCAGGCGGGTGACGTCCACCCCACCGCGGTTGAGGGCGCCGTACAGCGCACCGTGCCCACGGCGGTGTTCGGGTACCAAGGTCAGATCCACCGGCGTTTTGACCGGGCCGTCCGCGCACAGCACCGCGTCCACCAACTCGAACAGTTCGTCGCGCCGAGCGGTCAGACACTCGTAGAACTCGCCCCGGAAGGGTGACGCTTCCGCGAACGCTTCCCTCCGAACAGCATCAGGGAGCAGACTCACCCTCACGGCCTTCGTCGTGGTCACGTGCACCTTGGTCGGAGCACATGATCAGACGAAGGCCGCCCCCACGTCCGGTGATTCTCCATGTGAGTGACTCAGTTCGAGGCGCCCTTCGAGGGGATCCGCGATCACGAACCTCAAGCGGGTCCCTACCAACCCATGTTCTTGGCCACCTCGGCCTGGGCTGCGGCGATCTCTTCATCGGTGGACTCGATGATGTCCACCTCCTCCAGGCGTGCCAGCAGGTCCGCGAGAGCCTGCTTCTGAGCCGGGTGCGTGATCGGTACGGTGTTCAAGTCGGTGCTCATCAGCCAGTCGAACAGCACGATCGCGTCAGCACGCCACAGGCGGAGATCGACGGTTGGTGTAGCCCCCCAGGGGAACCCAGTTTCCATGTGAGCATCTTGCCAGGTCAGCGCGCCGTGGCACGTCACAGATCAACGGTCACGCGGCTGCCTGCCTGACCTTCGGCGTCGAGGCCGGAAGAAAAGAACAAGCTCAGGAGGTGAGCTCCGTCAGGTCGGCCAGCGCCTCGGAGAGCCGGACCGGGTCGATGTCGGCGAACTTCAGCGGGTACGTACGGGAGTGCCAGTAGTCGCAGGGCGTGGTGTCGAGCCAGACGGTCTCCAGTGTCTGGTCCGGGAACTCGCCGACCAGCCCGGCCGCGATGCCCTCTTCGAGCCCGATCACCAGATGGCGCTCCGGACCCAGCCGGCGGGAGAACCAGCGCTCCACGCCCGCGTCCTGCGGCACGCCCCGCTCCCACCCGCGCTTCTGGAGCCCGAGCAGCCTGCCGACCGGCACCGTCACGCCCTCGAAGCGGGTGAGCCGCTCACCGCCCGCCTCCTCCTCCGTCACGGCCAGCACCGGCCGGCCGAGCTGCGGGAACGGCTGGACGGTCCCCAGACCGGCGAACAGTACGGACCAGGCCGCCACTTCGTCCGCGAGGTGCAGCGGATGGGGCAGGGTGACGACCGCCCCGTCCGCGACCTCCACGGCCCCGCCGGACACGTCCGCGTACGTACGGTCCCCGGTGACGCGGAACGCGGTCGCCGACTCCCCGTCTCGCACCTGCCAGACGAGCCGCCGCACCAGGTGCCACACCAGCGGGTGGGCGACGAACAGCTGCCGGAACGCGGCACCCGTCCAGGACCGGCCGTCCACCATCGCGGCCTCCAGCCGCCGCACCTGGTCCGGGGCGACCGCCCGCACGTCCTTGCGCAGCGCGGCGAACCGCTTGCGCTCGGCGGACGCCCGCTCCGCGTCGTCGTGGACACCGGGCTTCGGCAGCTCCTTCAGCCGGCGTCCGTCCCCGTCCAGCACGTACGGCCGCAGCCGCTCGTCGAAGCCGAGCGTGAACCGGCGCGTGCCGTAGTCCAAGGCCGTGCTCCCGTCCGCGTCCAGCCCCAGGTCCGGCACCAGACGGTCCGACAGCTCCTCTGCGGTCAGCCCCAGTTCCGCCGCGACCGCGGCGATCTTCTCCTGGGCGCGCAGCTTCAGCGCCTTGAACTTCACCCGCTGCGCGATCCCGTGCAGGCCCAGCAGGGCCAGGTCGCTGCCGATGGACGCGAGGACCTCCAGCCCGTCGACCGCGCGCTGGTGCGCGCCCTCGCCCGGCCAGGCCCGGATCACCGGGGTCAGCGCCCGCACGGTCCCGTCGTCCCCGAACCGGCCCAGCGCGTGCAGGGCCCAGGTCTCCTTCGGCGGCATGCCCGCCAGCTGCCACTGCGTGAACAGCTCCCACACGAAGGCCGTCAGCGACTCCCGCGTGCACAGCTCCCGCACCTGCTCCAGCCCCGGGTACTCCGAGGAGGGCGTGGTCAGCGCGAGCATGGTGACGACGTGCTCCACGGCGGAGGCGGGCAGCGCCCCGCCCGACCTCAGCAAGATCTGCGGGAGCGCCGGCACCGTCGCCCAGGCCGCCGGCCCGGGGATCCTCGCCGGGAGCGCGGCGACCAGCGGGTCGACGCCCAGCAGGGCCTCCAGGGCTCCCACCGCCTCCGGCCCGTACGCCGCCGCGGCCTCCCGCACCGTGTCCGCGCCGTGCGCCGACGCGATCACCGTCAGGGCCCGCTCGGCGGCGGTCCGCTCCGGCCCGAGCGGGCCCACCGCGGCGGGGACCAGCAGCCGGGCCGCGCCGGCCCCGTGCCGGACGAACCAGGTACGGGCCGTCTCGCCCGCGGCCTTGAGCCGCACCAGCCAGTCCGCCATCAGCCGGGCCACGTCCGCGTCGAGGAAGGGCGCCAGCACCGGCCCCACCGTCGCCGGGTTGGCGCCCGCCATGCGCAGGGCCACCGGGAGCGCCGCCTCCCCGTGCCGGGCCACGAGCGGCTTGAACACCGCCAGCCCCTCCTGCGCGTACGCGGGACCGTGCCATCCGGGCAGCAGCGGCCGGACCTCGTCCAGCGGGCCGTGGACGAACACCGCGAGCGCGTTCCACTGGTGGAGCCGGCCCGCCCGGAGCTGCTTGAGCAACTGCTCCATCGGAGCGTGGGGCTGCCATCCCGTCAGCCAGGACTCGGCCCCCGCCCATGCCTCCCGCTCGCCCGGCCGCCAGTCCACGGCCGTGACCGGCTCGGCCACCAGCCCGCCGACCACCCTCGGCTTCACGGCTTTGCGCCGGCCCTGCCAGGGCGGGCAGGCCAGCAGCGGCGGCAGCGACCCGGCCGGGGCCTCCTCGACCAGTTCCCGGTGCACGAGCGGCCCCACGGCCCCGGCGAGCGGCTCCGCCAGACCGGGCAGCGCGGCGAGCGCCTCCTCCCGGTGCGCGGCCACATGGGCCTTCAGCAGAAGTCCGGCCGTCGTCGCCGTCCGGCCCCGGCCGAGCGAGGCCCCGGCCAGCATGCGCAGCGCCCGCAGCGGGTACCGCCGGGCCGCGGTGACCAGGGCGGCGCGGACGTACTTGTTCCCGACGCGGTCGAGGAGGAAGCCGAAGGCCTCGTCCGTGGGCAGCTCGGCGAGGGCGCCGGCCAGCCTCCTGACGTCGTCGGTGCCGGCGTTGTCCCGGTCCAGGTCGGCCGCCAGCCAGGGGGCCATGACCACACCGACGCCCTCGCCCGCGGTGGCGATGGCGGCCGGGCTCCAGCCGGTCCAGCTCAGGTCCACCCGGTCCCCGAACAGTGCGGCCTGACGCGCGGACCCCAGGGAGCACACCAGCAGCTCCCGTACCGGGCGTTCGTGGTGCTCGCGCGCGGCCGGGTCCGCGCAGCAGTCGTCCACCCACCCCTGCTCGGTGGGGACGAGGAAGGCGCTCGCCACGCGTCGGCGGGGGCTGCTGCGGTGGCGGGCCAGGGCCTCCACCGCGTCCCGGTAAACCGCCTCGTCGGCCACGCTGAGCAGGGCGCGCACCCGGTGCAGGACGCGGACGGCACCGTACTGCCTCCAGCCGTTGCCGCCGTCCTCGGGACGGAAGGAGATGCCCTCGACCACGCTCCGGCTCCGCTGCACCACCGACGTGGTGCACAGCTCCAGCGCCTCGACGGCGGCGCACGCCGCGAACGGCAGGCCGTACGCCACGGCCCAGGCGTCCGCGGTCGTCCCGTCCACTCCCGCACGCCCCGGCAGCGCCTCCGCCAGCACGGCGGCGCCCAGGGGGCTCGGGCTGCCCGCCTGATGGGCGCGGGCCGCCCCGACCAGTTCGGGCTCGCTCTTCGGAGCGTCGAGGGCACGCTCGACCGTCTCGGCATCGGCTTCGAGCCACTCGCGCAGCCGCCCCGGTGCCTCCGCGTCGGCCGGCGGGACCTCCACGGCGATCCCACCGCGCCTCGGGTGCAGGTTCCGCTTCCATGCCTCGGGCAGGGCGAAGAAGTCCTCACCCCCTGGTACGGCGGCCGTCCCGGGCCCGTCGACGTGCTCCCCGCGCCCCATGACGCCCTCCCCTTGTTCAACAACCGGTCGGTCGAACAGTAGGGGGAGCCACTGACAACCGGCAGGGGCGGGCGCCGGGGGAGCGGCCCCCGGGAACGCAGATGGGCCGGCCGGGGACGTTCGTGCGGACGTCCCCGGCCGGCCCGCTCAGCGGCGGCTGCCGGTGATCAGCTGCCCGCGGAGAGGTTGCCGGAGAGGACCGGGATGTTGCTCAGGATGTGCGAGAGCGGCTCGTCGCCCTTGGCCTGCGTGGAGTTCTCGGTGCACTGCTGGTTCTGCGGGTTGGACAGGACGTTGATGTCCTGGACGCCGATGTTGAGCAGGGCGATCAGCGACTGGGCGTTGACCTTGACCGGCAGGCCGATGCAGGGCTTGTTCAGGGTGCCCTGGACGACGCTGAGCTGCGGGCTCATGTCACCGGTGGTCTTCTGGTTGCCGTAGATCTGCTGGGCGCCGTTGCCGTTGACGGTGTTGATCCCGTTGTCGTTGCCGATGGCCATGGCCGGGGCGGCGACGGCGGCACCCGCGCCGACGGCGGCGGCGGTGGCTGCTGCGGTGACCATCATCTTCTTCAGCATTCGAGAACTTTCCTTCGCTGTAGCCGAAACGAGCCCCGGATCGGGGAGTTCGTGCTGGTAACGGGAGTGCGGCCGGGGACGTGGCGGTGGGTCACCCGAATGGCAGAGCGCGGGCGCGCCGCACCCCGGCGGCCGGGACGCCGACCGGGTGCCGGGTGCCCGGAACACCGACACACCGGCCGCCGCCCGTCGTTGGAAGGTGCGGCCCCCCGCCCGGGCCCCTCCCCCCACCAGCGCCGAAGCGCAGCCTCGACCGGAGCCGCCCATGACCTCTGTCGCCCTGACCCGGCGGGCACCGGCAGCCGTACCCCTCACCCTGCGGGTCCCGCTGGCCGCGACCGGCTGCGCGCTGCCGCTGTACGCGGTGTGGGCGGCCGTCCTCGCCACCGGCGGAGGGGACCTCGCGGCCCAGACGGCATGGGCGGACTTCGCCGCCCGCCACCCCGGCTCCGCCTACGACCTCGCCTGGCACGGCGGGCTGCACACCGCCGCCTACAGCCTCGTGTCCCCCTACGCCATGGCCGTCTTCGGCGTGGTCCCCGTCACCGTGGCGGCCGGCCTGACCGCCACCTGGCTCGCCGCGCTGCTGTGCGTGCGCAGCGGGGTCCGGGCGCCCGAACGGCCCGCGCTGGCCGCGGCCCTCGCGCTGTGGTGCCAAACGGCCTCCGGGCGCACGACGTTCGTCCTGGGCGTGGCCTTCGGACTCGCGGCGCTGCCGGCCGCCCTGCCCCGGGGGAGCGGAACCCGGGGCGGACGGCTCGCGGCCACCGCGCTCTGCGCGGCCCTCTCCGCCATGGCCAGCCCCGTCGCGGGCCTCTTCCTCGCCCTGACCGGCGCGGCACTGCTGCCCGCCCCCCGGCGCCGGGCCGCCGCGGCCGCCGCCCTGCTCGTACCGCCCTGCGCCGTCCTCGCCCTGACGGCCCGCCTCTTCCCCTTCCTCGGCGAACAGCCCATGCCCCCGGAGCGGATCTGGCCCCCGCTGCTGACGGCACTGGCCGTCCTCGCGGCGGCGCCCCCCGCCTGGCGGTGGGCCAGACGCGCCGCCGCCCTGTACGCGGCGGCCGTCCTGCTCAGCTACGCCGTCCCCTCCCCGATGGGCACCAACGTCGGGCGGCTCGCCGACCTCGCCGCACCCGCCCTCCTGCTCGCCGCCGCCACCGCGACGGCGGCCGGCCGCGCACGCCGCACCGTGGCCGGAGCCGGCCTCGCCCTCTGCCTGCTCTGGGTCGGCGGGAACACGGCCGCCCACCTGGGAGACACCGTCCGGGTCCCCGCCTGGGCCGCCCGGACGGACGGGGTCCTCGCGGAACTCGGCCGCCTCGGGGCCGAGCGCACCCGGGTGGAGGCCGTCATGGCGCGCAGCCACCGCGAGGCCGCCGTCCTCGCCCCGTACGTCACCCTGGCGCGCGGCTGGAACCGGCAGGCGGACGTGGAACGCGGCCGCCTCTTCTACGGGGACGGCGGCCTCACCCCGGCCGCCTACCGGGCCTGGCTCGACCGGTGGGCCGTGGGCCTCGTCGTCGTCCACGACGGCCCGCCCGACGCCGCCTCCGAGGCCGAACGCGCCCTGGTCGCCGACCCGCCCGCCTACCTGGAGCCGGTGTGGCAGGACCGGAACTGGCGGATCTACCGCGTCCGCGACGCCGTCCCCCTCGTCGACCCGCCGGCCCGCGTCCGCAGCTCCGACGCGGCCGCGATCACCGTCCGGGTGCCCCGCCCCGGCACGGTGACCGTCCGGATCGTCGACTCGCCCTGGCTGACGGCGGACGCCGGATGCCTCGAACCGATGCGGGGCACCCGCGGCGACGGCTTCGTCCGGCTGACCGTACGGCGGCCGGGCGACGTCACCATCGGCTCCGCCTACCTCTCCGAAGGCCGCCGATGCGCACCCTGAGGGCGATGCCCGCCCGCCTCGCCCTGTTCTGCGTACGCCGCCACCTCCTCGTCCTGCTGCTGTGGCTGCTGCTCCTCGGAGCGGGGGCGGCCGCCGCCGGACCGGTGATGGAAGGCCTGGACCGGCGTCCCTGGAGCGTGGCCGCGCACGAGTCGGTGCGGGGCAACCGGCTCCTGGACGGCGTCCGCGCGTACGGGGGCCAGATCGACGCCGTGGTGTCCGGCGTGCCGGTGACCGACACCGCCCTGACGCGGGAACTGGCCGCCGCCCGCCGGGACCTGGCCGCCGTCCCCGGCGTACACGGCGTCACCCCCCTCACCGCGGCGGCGTACGCCGCCGACCACCGGGCCGTCCTGCTCTCCGTACGGCTGGACCGGAACCTGGCCGGGGAGGACCGGCGGCGCTGCGAGCGGGCCGTGGAAGCCCGGCTGCGCGCCGTCCACCGGGCCCTGCCCGGCGCCGCGGTGACCCTCGGCGGCAGCGACCGGGCCCGCGCCGAGGTGGCGCGGCGGTCCCTGGCCGACACCCGGCGCGCCGAGCTGATCACCCTGCCCGTCACCCTGGTGGTGGTGTACCTCCTCTTCGGCGGCCTCGTGGCGGCCGCCGTGCCCCTGGTCGCGGCCGTCAGCACGGTCGGCACCGGGATGCTCTGGCTCCTGCTGCTGTCGCGCTGGTACGACCTCACCTCCCCGGTGCTGTCCACGACCACGATGCTCGGCCTGGGCCTGGCCGTGGACTACTCCCTGCTCACGGTCGGGCGGTTCCGGGAGGAACGCGCCGCGGGCCACGACGTCCCGGAGGCGGTGGTGCGGACCATGGGCAGCGCGGGCCGCTCGGTCCTCTTCGCCGCCCTGGTCGTCGCCGCCGCCCTCAGCGGCCTGGCCGCCTTCCCCAGCGACTTCTACGCCTCCGTCGGCCTGGCCGCCGCGGGCACCGTCCTGCTGTCGCTCGCCGCCGCGGTCACCCTCACCCCGGCGCTGCTCGTGGCGTGCGGCGGGCGGATCGGGGCCCGCGCCTGCCGGGAGGCCGACGAGGGCGCGTTCGCCGCGCTGGCCCGCTGGACCCGCCGCCGGGCCCCGGCCGTCGCGGCGGGGGTCGGGGTGCTGCTGCTGGCCGCCGCCGCGCCCTTCCTGCGCGTCCACCTCGTCAGCCCGGTCGGCGAACTGCAGCTGCCGCCGGGCACCGAGGCCCGGCGCTTCGCCGACCTGGTCAGCGACCGGTTCCCCCAGCACCGGCCCGACGCCGTGGTGGTCGTGGCCCGTACCGACCCGGGCCGCCTCACGGCGTGGGCGGAGCGCTTCGCGGACGCCCCGCAGGTGCAGCGGCTCGAACCCGCCACCGCGGCGGGCCCCGGGGTCGCCGTCGTCCGGTTCGTACCGGTGCCCGACGAGGATGCCGCCACCGCCACCCGCCTCGTGGAACGGCTCCGGGCCGACCGGCCGGCGGACTTCCCGGTCCGGGTGACCGGACGGGCCGCGCTCGACGCCGACTTCAGGGCCGAGGTCGTCGGGTACGCACCCCGCGCCGCCGCCCTGATCGCCCTGACCAGCTACGTCCTGCTGCTGGCGATGACCGGCTCGGTGCTGCTGCCGCTCAAGGCGATCGTGATGAACACCCTGTCCCTCGGCGCCTCGTTCGGCGCGCTCGTCCTGGTCTTCCAGGACGGCTGGTGCGCGGGGCTCCTGGGCGTCCACACCCTGGGCGGGCTGGGCTACTGGCTGCCGGTGGTCGTGTTCGCCCTGGCGTTCGGGCTGTCCATGGACTACGAGGTGTTCCTCCTCTCCCGCATCCAGGAGGCGTACCGCGCCGGAGCCGGCAACGACCTCGCCGTCGAGGCGGGCGTACAGCGCTCCGCCCGGATCATCAGCTCCTCGGCGCTGCTGATGTGCATCGTCTTCACGGGCTTCGCGACGGGGGAGGTGCTGGTGATGAAGCAGCTGGCGACCGCGCTGACCCTGGTCGTCGTGGTCGATGCCACGCTCGTGCGCTGCCTCCTGGTCCCGGCGACCATGACCCTCCTCGGCCGCGCCAACTGGTGGGGCCCCCGCCCCTTCCGCCGCCCCCGCCCGGCACCGCGGGAGGCCGGTCCGCCGGCCGGCCGCCCCGCGGAGGCCGCCGTCAGAACCAGTTGACGGTGAGCGGGAAGGCGGCGGTGACGGTGGCTCCCGCGGCGTCGGTCGCGGTCGCGGTGACCTGGACCGTGCCGCTGCCCCACGGCTTCCCGCTGATCCGCCCGGTGCCCGCGTCGACTCCGAGCCCCCACGGCAGGCCGGTGGCCGCGTACCGGACCGGGGGCCGGCCGCCGGTGGCGGTGAGCTGGATGGTGCAGGACTGATTGAACTTGCAGGTCTGCGGACCCGGGTTGACCAGCTTCAGGTCACCCTGTGTGGGTGTGGGTGTGGGTGTCGGGGTCGGGGTCGGGGTGGGCGTCGGTGTGGGCGTCGGGGTCGGCGTCGGCGTCGGGGTGGTGGAGCCGGTGAACACCTCCGTGATCGGCTGGACGTTGGCGGCGTTGCCCGCGTGCGTGGCCGTGCCGAAGAGGTCCTCGAAGGTCCGCAGCAGATGGTGGTGGTTGAACGCCGTCGCGTACGTGCCGGTCTTCACGTTCGCCCCGTAGAAGACCGTGGCGATCTGGTTCGACCCCAGATAGTTGTCCTCGTCCCAGGTCAGCACCAGCAGACTGTTGTTGGCCTTCGCCCACTGCGCGTACGCGTCGATGTTGTTCTTCGTCCAGGTGTCGCCCGTGCCGACCGAGCACGAGTGCATGTCGTTGCACTGGTTGGGGACCACGAAGGACAGGTCCGGCAGTGCCGAGAAGTCGTTCCGCGGGAACTGCGCCCAGGTCTTCCCGGTGTTCAGCGGGACGTTCTTGAAGGCGAACCACGGGTTGTGCTTCTGCGCGTACTGGCCGTTCGTGCAGGCCGTGGACCCCTCCGACGGCAGGTCCTCGTTGTACGTGGCGAAGGTCCGGCCGGCGGCGATCAGCTCCTGGCCGAGGTTCGCGGCCGTCATCGACTGCGGGGTGTAGCAGCCGTCCCCGGTGATGCCCTGGGTGGAGCCGGAGAAGAGGTTGAAGTAGTTCGGCTGGCTCGGGTGGGTCAGCGCCTTCATCCCGGTCAGGCTCGCGCCGCCGGCGGCCAGCTGGTTGATGTACGGGGCGTTGCCGCTGCCGATGATCTCCCCGTACTGCTTGTTCTCGTACACGACGACCACCACGTGGTCGTACGACGGCAGCCCGGCGGCCGCCGCCGCCGGAGCCGCGGAACCGGCTTCGGCGGCCTGGGAGCCGGCGACCGTGAAGGCGCCGAGCAGGCCGAGCGCGCTGAACGCGGCGAGCGCGGCCGTGGTGACCGGACGCCGGGATCTCGGTGGGCGAAGGGGCATGGGTGTTCCTCCTCGATACGGGTCGGACGGGGCCCGACGGGTCAGTGCTCGCGCCGGGCGGCCCCGGCCACGGAGATGTTCAGGAACCGCGGTACGGGACGCCCCCGGTCGCGGAAGTCCTCCGCGACCGCCGCCCGCACCGCCGCCACCCGGGCCCCGGGCAGCAGGAGCAGCACGCTCCGCTCCGGCCGCCCGCCGGGCGGCCAGGCGCTCAGGGCCCCCGCCCGGCGGGCGAGGGCGACGGTCCGGGCCAGCTCCGCGGGCCGGTCCGCCGGTTCCCCGCGTACGGCGGCCAGCACCAGGCGCGCCCGCGAGGCGGCCGGGTCGAAGGCGACGTACCGCCGGTGCCCGGCCCGTGCGCCGAGCAGCAGGGCCTCGCCGGGCCGGGCGAAGAGCACCGCCCGGCGCAGGGCGTCGTCCCCGTCCGGCAGCGCCCCGGCCAGCAGCCGGGCCAGCCCCTCCCGGTCCGGCTCCGCCCCCGGCGGGCCGTGTACGCCGGCCACGGCGAGCGCCACCGCGCAGTCGGCCGGCTCCGCCGTGGCCAGCCCGGCGGCGGCCGTCAGCGAGCCCTGCACGTGCAGGTCCGTTCCGCCGCGGCCGTGGCCCGCCCGGGCCAGCGCCCGCAGCACGGCGTACGGCCGCACCGCCCACGCGGGCGCGGCCGGCGGCGGCCCGGACAGGGTCAGCGGCAGGTCGCAGCCGTCGGCGGGGTGGCCGAGGGAGCTGAGCCGGACCAGCCCGTCCTCACGCGGTGCCGCGGCCGCGGCGGCGGGCCAGCCGGCCGCCGCGACCAGCCCGGGGGAGCCCAGGTGGAAGGCGTGGGGCGCGCTCCACACGGCAGCCGGGGGCCGCCCGTGCGCGGCCTCCAGGGCGTAGGCGACGAGCCGGAACAGCGGATCGGCGGTCGCCCGGCGGGCCAGGTCGCCGCCGGCCGGGCCCGTCACGGCACGTCCTTGCGGGCCAGCATCCGGTACGCGTTCCCGCCGTCGGTGTACCGGGCCGCCGCGGTGCGCAGCGCGTCGAGCACCGCCGCCGCCGCGAAACACGGCACGGACGCCACCCGTACGGCACCCGCCAGCACCCGCGCGCCCGTCGTCGGCGGCGGCCCCCACGGCCGGTCCGGGTCCGGGGCCAGCCGCGCCGCGGTCAGCGCCACCGCCCCGAAGAAGTCGTTGCCCTGGTGGGCCGGGCCGTGCTCCTCCGCGAGGACCGTGAACCCCCGGTCGGCGAGCGCCTCCCGCAGGTTCGCGGCCGGGACCAGGTGCTGGTGCTGCGGCTGGAACCACGGCAGCCACGCCGGACCGAGCAGCCGGGCCATCCGCGACTCCGGGTCGGGCAGTTCGACCGTCAGGTACCCGCCGCACGGCAGGACGGCCGCCGCCGCGTCCAGTTCGGCGAGGGGATCCCGGGTGTGCTCCAGGTAGTGGTACATGCTGACCACCTCGTACCGGCCGGCCAGCTTCGGGGCGAACTCCGGGAACTGGCCCCGGTAGCCCGTCTCCACCCAGCCGCGCCGCTCCGCCCCGCAGACCCCGTCGCCCATGTCCAGCCCGTCGAACCGGGTCCGGGGCCAGACGTCCCGCGCCGCGTTGCAGAAGTGGCCGTGCCCGGTGCCGACGTCGAGCCAGGACGCCGGGACCGTGTGGGGCAGCAGCATCTCCGCCCGGCGCCGGTAGGACGCGCCGAGCCGACCGAAGACCGTGCCGGCGCCCTCGCCGCCGCGGCCCTCATAGAAATCGCGGTAGTAGAACTCCAGCCCCTCCGGGGTGAGCCGCGGGTTCTGGAACACGTGCCCGCAGGCCCGGCACCGCTCCAGCGTGAACCGTCCCGGCTTCCCCTGGAGCAGGTCCGGCACCCGCACCCGGACCGACAGCCGCCCGGAGCCGCACCACGGGCAGTCGGGGCGCCGCTCCTCGAAGAACCGCCCCGTCCCCGCGTCCAGCTCGGCCCGGTACGCCGCGGCCGCCGCCGGCTCCCGGACCGCGTCCGCGACCCGGGAGCCGCCCGCCGCCACGGCGGTACGCAGGGCCGCGCCGAGGGAGCGCACCGGCCGGGCGGCGGTGGCCCGGGCCAGATCGGCGGGGCGCAGCGGGGAGCCCGGCCCGCCCAGGACCAGGTACGGCTGGAGCCAGTACAGTCCGGCCGCCGCCGCCCCCCACCGGCCCTGGCGCAGGGCGACGGCGGCGAGCAGCGCCAGCCCGGACAGCTGG
Source organism: Streptomyces sp. NPDC044002 (assembly GCF_056434525.1). Lineage (NCBI taxonomy): Bacteria > Bacillati > Actinomycetota > Actinomycetes > Kitasatosporales > Streptomycetaceae > Streptomyces > Streptomyces sp. NPDC044002. The sequence goes on along the minus strand of NZ_JBWKEZ010000002.1, from coordinate 20,710 downwards.
GCGGCGGCCAGCGCCCCCGCCGGTAGCCCCTGCGCCCGCAGCTCGGCGGCCCGCCCGGCACCGCCGGCGCCGCCCGCCCCGGGGCCGCAGCTCAGGCCCGGGGCGATGGCCAGCCCCGTCGCCCCGGCGGCGTACTCCTTCAAACGCCGGGTGAGCGCCAGGAGTTCCGCCGGACCCGCGTCCGGACCCGGCCCGCCCCCGCCCGCCGCCCCGGCCCGCTCCAGCACCTCCTCGGCGACCAGCACGGCGAACCCGGCCCCCCGCCCCTCCCCGAGCCGGTCCCCCCGGTACCGGGCCGGGTCCACCAGCCGCAGCAGCCCGAGGGCCCGTTCGGCCGGCAGGTCCCCGGGCAGCAGGTCCAGCACCCGCAGCCCCTCCCGGTCGGCGTACGCGCACGCCGCGAGGAAGACGGCCGCGTCCGGTTCCACCCCGCGGGCGGTGAACAGCCGCCACCCGGCGGCCCCCGGCACCCCGGCCGACACGGGCGGGGCGGCCGGCAGCACCGGCACCGCCCGCAGCCGGCGGCCGGCCCGTACGGTGCCCGCACCGAGGGCGGCCAGCAGCACCGCGGACGTCCAGCGGACGCGGGGGAGCGCGAGCGGCGTCATATCAGCTTCTCCAACCGGTCGGCGGCGGCGGCCGCCCCGCCCGCCGCGGCGAACGATGCCTGGATCCGCCGGGCGGCCCGGCGGGGGCCGGGATCGTCCAGCACGGCCGTGATCGCGTCCCGCAGCTCCTCGGCCCCGGTCCGCCCGAACCGCACCCGGACCCCGGCCCCGGCGTCGGCGACCTGCCGGGCCACGATCGGCTGGTCGTCGCGGATCGGGGCGACGACCAGCGGCAGCCCGTACGCGAGGGCCTCGCAGACCGTGTTGTGGCCGCCGTGGCAGACCACCGCGTCCAGGTGCGGCAGCAGCTCCAGCTGCGGGACGGCCGGCCGGAGCAGTACATGACCGGGCACCTCCCCGACCAGCGCGGGGGGCGCCGCCAGCACCAGCTGCACCTGGGGCGCGAGCCGTTCGGCCGCCCCCAGCACCGCCCGGTAGAAGCGGGAGCCCGCCTCCTGGTTGAGGGTGCCCAGGGACACCAGCACCCGCCGCCGGCCCGGGTCCAGCCGCCGCCAGGGGAAACCGGGCACGGCCGGCCGGGCCCCGAAGGCCGGGCCGACGTACGCGTGGTGCGGAGCGGAGACCGCGGGCGGCCCCAGCAGCTCCGGCGTGGAGAACACCAGCACCAGCAGCTCGGAGAAGCGCGGGTCCCACCCGCCGCCGTCCCCGCCGCCGCCCTCCCCGAACTCCGCGAGCAGCCCCGCGACCCGGCCGGCCACCCACTGCCCGACCTTGGGGAATCCGGCGAAGGGGTCGGTCAGTTCGGCCGAGGTGCTGGCCGAGGTCACCCACGGCACCCCGAGCCGGCGGGCGGCCAGCGGACCGGCCAGGGCCTGCTGGTCGCAGACCACCACGTCCGGTGCGAAGCCCCGCACCGCCCGGACCACCCCGGGCACCATCGCCCGGGCCAGCGGGACCAGCGCCTCCTCCCACAGGAACCGCAGCGCGCCCACCCCGCGCAGGTCGCGCCACCGCTCGTGCAGCGCGGCGTACCCGCCGCCGGCGTCGTCCCCGGCGTCGTCCCCGGCGGGCAGGATCCGCGCCGACGGGGGCAGCAGCCGGGCCAGCGCGGACGCCGGCCCGGTCCAGGCGACCTCGTGGCCCCGCGAGGCCAGTTCGGCCCCGACGGCCGCGGTCGGGTTGACGTGCCCCGCCAGCGGCGGCACCGCGAACAGCACCCTCACGGGACCAGAGCTCCCGCCCGCGGCCGGACCGCCGCCGCCCGGGACACGGCGGCCGCCGCCGTCGCGTCGAGATGCGCCAGTACGGATTCCCGCAGCACCCCGCTGCTCTCCTTGAGGACGTCGTGCCCCAGGCCCGGCAGGATCCGCAGCTCCGCCGCCGGCGCGTGGCGGGCCAGTTCCCGGGCCCCCGGCACCAGTTCGGAGTGCTCGCCGCAGACGACCAGCGCCGGGCAGCGCAGCCGCGCGTAGTCGGCCGGGGTGAAGACACGGCTCCCGGCGATGTCGTCGATCAGGGAGGTCCGGTTGAGGAGGTCGTCGGCGATGGCGGTCAGGTGCGCCGCCTTGCGAAGCCGCAGGGCCAGCAGCTCCGCCGGCACCGGACTGTCCTCCAGGCTCAGCGCGGCCGCCGACAGGGTGTCCACCATGTTCTCCACCCACGGCCCGCCGAGCGGCGGTTCGAGGAGGGTGAGCCCGGTGACCAGGTCCGGCCGCGCCAGCGCGGCGTGCAGGGCCAGGGTGGCGCCGTAGCTGTTGCCGACCAGGTGCACGGGCCGCCGGCCCAGCCCCAGCGAGCCGAGCAGAGCGAACAAGTCCCGTACGGCGGTGCGGCTGTCGTAGCCGTCGGCCGGGCGCTCGGTGCGGCCGTGGCCCCGCAGGTCGTAGAGCAGCACCTCGTGCCCGGCCCGGGCGGCCGGCAGCGCCAGCGGGCAGTAGAAGGAGGACAGGTTGTCGACGACCAGGCCGTGCAGGAACACCACCAGGGGCCGGCCGGGCCCGGCCGCAGCGGCCGCCGGGGCCGCCGGGGCGGCGGGGAGCCGCTGGACGTGGAAGCGCAGGGAACCCGCGCGGACGAAGGCCACGGCGGGCTCAGCCGGCCACGGCGGCGGAGGAGGAAGCACCGCTGCCCGCCGTGCCGCGGGTGAGGGAGGCGTGCGTGATCCGCCCGATGTGGGTGACGAGTTCACCGACGGACATGGCGAGGATCGCGTCCATGTCCTTCTCCGCGAGGAAGCCCATCAGGTCCACCCCGGCGCCGTAGCGGTGGTGCAGCGCCTCGGCGAGGGCGACGAACTCGATGCTCTCCAGGGCGAGGTCCTCGTTGAACGTCGTCTTCATCGTGACCTCGTCCGCGAGCAGGTACTCGTCGCCGACGATCTCCACCAGCATGCCGGTGATCTCGGCGAGGATGTCATTTCCCATGGCGTGTCTCCGTGAGGTGGAAGGGGACGTCGGGCGGGGTGCCGTCGCAGGTCCACGCGACGACGTGGCCGGGCGGCGAGGATCCGAGCAGGGTGGTGCGCACCGGGTACGGGCGGCCGTCCGGGGACCGCACCAGCAGGCAGCCGTCCCCGGAGAACGGATCGCCGTCCGGGTCGGCGGACACCCGCCACTCGCGCGGCCGGCCGCCGAGCCCGCTGCCGTCCGCCTTGGCGGCGGCCTCCTTGGCGCACCACAGGGCGGTCAGCGCGGCGGGCAGGCCGCCGGCGCCCCGGGGACCGCCCCAGGTGCCGGACAGCGCCTCGGCGAGGGCGAGTTCCCCCGGCCCGAGGGCGACGCGGATCAGCGCGTCCGGGTCGGCGGCCACCGGCTCCAGGTCGATCCCCACCGCCCGGCCCGGACGGGCGAGGGCGACGGCGATCCGGTCCTTGTGGGCGATCGTCAGCCGGAACCCGGCGGCGAGCGGCCCCAGCGCCAGCGGGCGGCCCGCCGGGTCGTTGCCGATTGGCACCTCCGCGGGGAAGACGGGTCCGGCGCCGCCGTCCCACAGCAGCTGCCGCAGCGCGTCCTTGGCGGCGATCCGGCCGAGCAGCCAGGGCCCGCGCGCCCGCGGCGACAGCCGCTCGTACGCCGCCCGCTCGGCGGCGCCGAGGTAGCGGCGCATCACCAGCTCCTGCGAGGCGGGGTCGCTCCAGCGCCTGCGGGCCAGGCACCAGCCGCCGGGCTGCGGTTCGCCGATGCCGCACACCTCCGGGGTGAACTTCATCGGCCAGACGCGTTCGTCGGCCCCGAACCGGCGGTACGTCCACCCCTCGATCCGGGCCCACACCCCGCCGTCCGGCAGGCGCAGCTCCACGTCCCCGAGCACGGTGACGTCCCGGACCTCCCGGACCCGGGCAGTGGCCCGGACGAGCCCGCCCGCGGCGGGCGGCGGCCCGCAGAAGCGGACGCGGTCCACGGTGGCGGGGAACACCAGCCGGTCCACGGGCAGACTGAGCTGCATCCAGTGCCCGAACAGCTGTCCCGCCGCGTCGAGCAGGGCCCCCGGGTCGGGGAGCGCCCTCAGCACCCCCTCGATGCCGTCGGCGCCGACGGTCCGCACCTCGTGCACGCCGGCGAAGCGGGGGCCGTGGAACATCCACCGGTCCCGGTACAGGGCGGCCGCGCTGACCGGGGCGGGCCGGGGGTCGCGCAGGGGCCTCGTGTCGGCGGCGGGCGGCGCCCCGTACCGCTCGCCGAGCAGGACGACCACCGAGGCGTACTCCCCGAGCGCCACCCGGAACCGGCCGGGGGCCTCGCGGTGGACCAGGACCTCGACGTCCAGGGCCGGTTCGGCGGGCAGCCAGCGCAGGGCGCGCACGTCCTCGTAGCCGGTCACCGCCAGGCCGGGGGGCGCGTGGCGCCGGGCGGCATCGGCCGCGAGCTCCAGCATGGTGGTCATCGGCACGACCGGGAACCGGTCGGAGTCCTCGGGCCAGCCGTCGGGCTGGAGGTACACGCAGTGGTCCCGTACGCCGGGCAGCGCGTCGAGCGAGACCCGCAGGGTGTACTTCCCCGTGGCCCTCCCCGCACCACCGCGACCACCCCCGGCCCCGGCTCCCGCCCCGGCGGTGGGCGGTGTGCCGGGTCCCGTGCCGGTTCCCGTGCCGGTTCCCGTGCCGGGCTGCGCGGCGGGGTGGGCGGCGGCTCCGGTGCCGGGGTGTGCGGCGGATGAGGTGCCGGGTCCCGTGCCGGGGCTCGTGTCGGCTCCCGTGCTGGGGCGTGCGGCGGGGTGGGCGCCGGGCTCGATGCCGGTACGTGCGGCAGACGACGTGCCGGAGCTCATGCCGTTCTCCGCGCTGCGACCTGCGCCGGGCTGGGCCCCCGGTCCCGCGCCCGTACCGGACCGGGGTTGCGCGTCGGCCGGTTGCGGCGGGCGGGCCGCCGTCCAGGCCTCGGCGACGCTGCGCGCGGCGGATCGGGTGTCGTCGAGGACCGCGTCGAGGGCGGACAGCAGCAGCGGCCGGACTGGCGGTGCGCCGGGAGCCGGGCCGGGGCCGGGGTCGGGGGACGTGGCCGCGCTGAGGAGCCCGCTCAGGGAGGCCCGGGCCGCCTCGCCGAGCCGCACCAGCGGCGACCCGAGGTCCAGGCTCATCCCGCGCACCCCCGACCCGGCCCCCACCCGCCCGGCGCCACCGGCCCCGGCCGGTGCTCCGGCCCTGGCCGGTGCCGCAGGCGCGGCGCCCCCGGCCGGTGCGGCAGCCGCCGCGGCCCCGGCGGGTGCCGCAGGCGCGGCGCGCCCGGCCCGCGCCGTCGGCGTGCCGTGCCCGGCCTGGGGCATATGCACACCGGCCCCGGGCTCCGCCGTGGGCGTGCCACCCCCGGCTCGTGCCACGGGTGTTCCGGCTCCGGCCCGGGCCGGCCGCGCACCATCCCCGGGCTCCTCCGTGGGCGTGCCGGCCGCGGTCTGCCATGTCCGAGTGTCACCCCCGGCCCGTGCCACTGGGGCCCCGGCCAGGGCCGTCGGCGTACTGTCCCTGGCCTGGGCGGGCGGCGTGCCGCGCCCGGCCTGGGCCGTTTGCGCACCGGCCCCGGGCTCCGTCGTGGGTGTGCCGGCCGCGGTTCGTGCCATGGGTGTTCCGGCTCCGGCCCGGGCCGGCCGCGCGCCGGCCCCGGGTTCTGCCGCAGCCGCACGAGCCCCGGGCTCTGCCGTGGGCGTGCCGGCCCCGGGCTGCCCTGTCCGGGTGCCGCCCCCGGCCCGTGCCACTGGGGCTCCGGCCAGGGCCGTCGGCGTAGCGACCCCGGCGCGGGCGGCCGGCGCAGCGGTGGCGGCGGGAGGGGACTCCGTCAGGAGGTCCCAGCGCGGGGCGTGGCCCTCCGTCCAGAGCGCGGCGCAGGTGCGGGTCAGGGAGGGCAGGCCCGGCAGGCGGGGGGAGGAGGTGGAGACCGCCAGGTGGGGGCGGTCGCGGAGGGTGTCCTCGACGAAGCCCGGCAGGCTGCCGGGGCCCAGGGTCACGAAGCTGCGGACGCCCTGCTCCTCGTACAGCCGCAGCGTCAGCTCGCGGAAGCGCACCGGCTCCAGCAGGTGGCGCACCACCAGCTCCCGCACGGCCTCCGGGGTGGCGGGGAACGGCGCGCAGGTGGTGGCCGACCACACCGGCACCGAGCCCGGCTCCAGCGGCAGCCGGCCGAACGCGGCCCGGACCTGCCCGAGGTAGGGCTCCCACATCGGGGTGTGGAAGCCCGAACGGAACGGCAGCTCCTGCCCCAGGACCCCTTCGCCGCGCAGCCGCGCGACCGCGGCCGCGACCTGCTCCGGGTCACCGCAGATCACCGACTGGTGCGGGCAGTTGTCGTGGCTGACCACCACCCCCTCCAGCCCGTGCAGCGCCGCCCGCGCCCGCCCGGCGCCGCAGCCCAGCGCCGCGTACACCAGGTCCGGGACCTTGAGGGAGCCGGGCCGCAGCGAGTCGAGGAAGGCGTCGGCCGCGTCCTCGGGGTACATGCCGGCGGCGACCATCGCCGCCCACTCGCCCAGGCTGTGGCCGGCCAGCACGTCGGCCCGGATCCCGAGCGCGGGCAGCACCCGGGCGTGGAAGCGGCCCGTCGCGATGGCGTCCAGGGCCCGCTCGACCAGCGAGCCGCCCCGGGTCAGACGCGGCCGCCCCATGCCCAGCCGGTCCGCGACGTCGTCCAGCACCGGGGCGAACTCCGGCTCCAGGCCAGGGAACAGGAACGCCACCTTGCCGCCCAGCGGCTCGGGGCTGAACCACACGTCCCCCCGCCCCCGCCAGGGCCGGCCCCGGGCCACGGCCTTCGCGGCCAGCGCGAGCCGCTGCGCTGTCGGCCCGGCCACCGCGACCCGGCAGGGCCCGTCCCCGCCCGACACCGGCGACGGCGCGGCCAGCAGGGCCGACAGCTCCGCCGGGGTGTCCGCCGCCAGCAGGAGTACGCCGCCCCCCGCGCCCGCCCCCACGGGCGCGGCGGCCCCGCCGCCCAGCGGCATGAACCGGCGCACCGGGGGAGCCGCCCGCCCGGTGGCCGGCGCCTCCTCCAGCACCACGTGCGCGTTGATCCCGCCGAAGCCGAACGCGTTGACCCCGGCCCGGCGCGGCGCCGGCCCGCGCTCCCACGGCTCGGCCGCCGTCACCGGCCGCATCCGGGTCCGGGCCAGGCCCGGGTGGGGGTCCTCCAGGTGCAGGGTCGGCGGCAGCACCCCCTCGTGCACCGCCAGCGCGGCCTTGATCAGCCCGGCCATCCCGGAGGCCTGCATGGTGTGCCCGAGCGCCGACTTCACCGACCCGAAGCCGATCGAGCCGGCCCCCGGCCCCGCCCCCGCCGCCGCCCCGGGCGGCCCGAACACCCGGGCCAGGGTGTCCAGTTCGGCCGCGTCCCCCACCGGGGTCCCGGTGCCGTGCGCCTCCAGCAGCCCCAGCGCCCCCGGCGCCCGCGGGTCCAGCCCGGCCTCCCGCCAGGCCCGCTCCAGCGCCCGTACCTGGCCCGCGACCAGGGGGCTCATCAGGCTCGCCGCCCGGCCGTCCCCGGCCACCCCCGTCCCCCGGACCACCGCGTACACCCGGTCCCCGTCCCGCTGCGCGTCCGCGAGCCGCTTCAGCAGCACCACCCCGGTGCCCTCGGACAGCAGCGTCCCGTCGGCCGCCCGGTCGAAGGGCCGGATCCGCTCGCTCGGGCTCAGCGCCCGCAGCTGCGTGAACACGCTCCACAGCGTGGCGATGTGGCAGTGGTGCACCGCCCCCGCGACCACCGCGTCGCAGCGTCCGGACGCCAGCAGCCCGACCGCCTGGTCCACGGCCAGCAGCGAGGAGGCGCACGCCGCGTCCAGGGTGTAGGCGGGGCCCCGGAAGTCCAGCCGGTTCGCGGTCCGGGCGGCGGTGAAGCTCGGCACCAGACCGATCGAGGCCTCCGGCCGCTCCGGCCCCAGCGCCTCCTGGAACGCGGACCGCACCTGCGCGATCCGCCGCTCGCCCAGCTCCGGCGCCAGCTCCCGCAGGGTCTGCGCCAACTGGTGGGCCGTCCGCACCCGCTGGTCCAGCCGGGCCGTGGCCACCCCCATGAACCCGCCGCGCCCCAGCACCACCCCGATCCGGGACCGGTCGGCCGGCAGCCGCTCCTCGCCGCCCGCGTCCGCGACCGCCTCGGCCGTCGCCCGCAGGGCCAGCAGCTGGTCCGGCTCGGCCCCCTCCACGGCCGCCGGCATGATCCCGAACCGGGTGGGGTCGAAGCCGGCCAGGCCGTCGACGAAGCCGCCCCGCCGGCAGTAGAACCGGTCGCCGGCCGCCGGACCGGAGGCGGCGTCCGGGTCGTAGTACACCTGCGGGTCCCACCGCTGCGGCGGCACCTCGCCGATGCAGTCCGTACCCGCGAACACGTTGCGCCGGTACGCCGCCAGGTCCCCGGCGCCGGGGAACACCGCGCCCATCCCGACGACCGCCGCGTCGGTCGGACGCGGGCCGCGCCCCTGCCGCTCACTCATCGCCCCGCCCCTCCGCCCCGGCGGCAGCCAGGACCACCTGTACGCCTTCCCCGTCCGCGAGTTCGGCGAGGAACGCGGCTGCCCCGGCCTCCGGCGCGATCAGCGGGATCCCGCGCCGGGCGTAGGCCCGCTCCAGTTCCGGGGTGACCATCCCGCCCGCCTCCGCCGCCCACGGCCCCCAGTCCACCGACAGCACCCGGCCCGGGAAGGACTCAGCCCAGGCGTGCGCCAGCGTGTCGAGGGCGTCGTTGGCGGCGGCGTAGTCGCACTGGCCCCGGTTGCCGTACACCCCGGCGACGCTGCCGAACAGGGCCAGGAACCGGGGCGCGGGCCCCGTTCCGTGCTCGGCGGCCGCGGCCGCCAGGTGCCGGGCGCCGGCCACCTTCACGGCGAACACCTCCGCGAAGTCCGCCGCCCGCTTCTCGCGCAGCAGCCCGTCCCGCAGCACCCCCGCACCGTGCACGATCCCGTCGAGCCGGCCGTGCCGGGCCCGTACGTCCGCCACGACGGCCCGTACGGCCGCCCCGTCCGTGACGTCGGCGCGGTGGTAGCGGACGGAGGCCGCCGCGCCGGCGAGGCCGTCCAGCGCGGCCCGAACCTCCCGCGCGGCGAGGATCCGCGAGGCGGCCGCCTCGATCTCGGCCGCGGTGCGCAGCCCCGAGGCGATCAGCGCCGCCCGCAGCGCCACCAAGTCCCGGGCCTGCCCGAACGCGTCCTCCCCGGGCGGCGGTTCGGGCGTACGGCCGACCAGCTCGACGTGGCAGCCGGTGGCGCGGGCCAGCGCGAGCGCGGTGCGGGCGGTGATCCCGCGGGCCCCGCCGGTGAGCAGGACCACCGAGTCCGGGCCGAGCGGCAGGGCCCGCCCGGACGTGGCCGGCGCGGCGGGCACCGCCCGGCGGGCGAACCGGGCCCCGTCCGCGGCGTAGCCGACGGAGGCTCCGTCCCCGTCGGGAGCTCCGCAGGCCAGCTCGGCCAGGAGCAGCCGGGCGGTCTGCTCGGGGTCCTCCTTGGGGTGGACCTCCACGGCGCGCACCAGCGTGCCGGGGAACTCCAGCGCCGCGCTGCGGGCGAACCCGTGCAGACCGGCCCCCGCGGTCCCGGGCGCGGTGACCAGCAGCAGCCGCCCGGCCCCGCCGGCCAGGGCCTGCCGCAGGCCCTCGAAGGCCCCGGGCAGCACCGGCTCGGCCCCGGCCCGCAGCGCGGACAGGTCGACGACCCCGTCCAGGCCGGCCTCCGCCCCGGCGAGGAGCCGTACCCCGGCACCCCGCTCCCGCAGCGCCCCGGCGAGGGCGGGCGCGAGACCCTGTCCGTCCTCGACGATCCCGATCCGCAGTCCGCGCAACGCCTCCGGGTCCCCGGCGGCCGCCGCCAGGGGCACCGCCTCCACCCGCAGCCGCGCGAGCGGTTCCGGAGCCGACACCGCCTGCGGCTCCGGCTCCGGCTCCGGCTCGGGCTCCGGGGTGGCGGTGCCGGGCGCGGCGCGGGCGACGATCCATTGCACGATGCCGCGCAGGGTCTTGATCCGGGACAGCTCCTCGACGGCGGACCCGGTGGAGCCTCCCGGCTCCCGCGGGAGGCCGATGCGGTCCGCCAGGGCGCCGATGATCTCCACCCGCTTGATGGAGTCGATGGACAGGTCGGCCTCCAGGTCGAGTTCCGGGTCCAGCATGTCCCGCGGGTATCCGGTCCGGGCGTGGACGACCTCCAGGACCGCGTCCATCACCTCCTCGGCCGTACGCGGAGCCGCGGGCTCCACGGCGGCGGGCACGGGCACGGGTACGGGCACGGGCATGGGTACGGGCATCGGCGCGGCACTGCCGTCGGCGGGCAGCCCGCGCGGCCGGGCCTCCGCCGAACCCGGCGCCCGCGCCCCGGGGTGCGCGGGGGCCGGCGCGCCCAGGTACCCCAGCAGCACGGCCCGCTGCGCCTCGACCAGTTCGCGCGTCCCGCGCAGGTACTCCAGCACCGCCTCCTCGCGCCGGTCCCCGCCCGCCGGCGCGGCGGCGTCCGCCCGCACCGGGAGGTCCACCCGCCGGGCCGGCCGCAGCCCCCCGGCGACCGGCACCCCGTCGGCCGTACGCACCAGGTGCCCGTCCACCAGCCAGCCCGGCCGACCCGGCGCCCGCTCCGGCAGCCGCCGGGTCCGGCCCCGGAACAGCGCCTCCGGCTCCACCGGGACCCCGGCCGCGGCCAGTTCGGCCAGCGCCGTAACCAGCCGGGTCAGCCCGTGTTCGCCCGGCACGTCCAGCGGGACCACCGTGTGCGGGCGTTCCCCGAGGATCCGGCCGACCAGCCCCGACAGCACCCGGCCCGGCCCGGCCTCCACGAAGGTCCGCACCCCGGCCGCGTACATGGCCTCCACCTGCTCCGTGAACCGCACCGGCTCCGCCACCTGCCGGGCCAGCAGCTCCCGTACCGCGTCGGGGTCCGCCGGGTACGGCCCGGCCGTGGTGTTCGACCAGACCGGCACCGAGGGCCCGGCCACCTCCGTCGCGGCCAGCTCGGCGGCCAGCGCCCCCGCCGCCCCCGCGACCACCCCGCTGTGGAACGCACAGGCCACCGGGATCGGCTCCGCCTTCAGCCCGGCCTCCCGCAGCGCGTCCACCGCCGCGGCGACCGCCGCCGTCGGACCCGACACGACGCACTGCCGGGGCGCGTTGTGGTTCGCCACCACGCACCCGGCCCGCCCGGCGGTCTCCCGTACCTCCTCCGGGGCCGCCGACACCGCCGCCATCGACCCCGGATCCGCCCCGGCGGCGGCCAGGATCGCCTCGGCGCGGCGCGTGCTCAGCCGCATCAGACCCGGCGTGTCGTACACCCCGGCCGCCCACAGCGCGGTCAGCTCCCCGTACGAATGCCCGGCCACGCAGTCCGGCCGTACGCCGAGCCGCCCGAGCAGCAGGTGCGCGGCCGCCCCGGCCAGCCCCAGGGCCGGCTGGGCCACCCGGGTGTCGGTGACCGCCGCCCGCTGCGCCGCCCGCCCCGCGGCGCCGAAGGCCGCGGGCGGGAACATCGCCGCCACCACCGCGCCGGGCGCCCCGTCCAGCAGCCCGCGCAGCGCGGGGAACGCCGTGAACAGCTCGCCCAGCATGCCCGGCCGCTGGCTGCCCTGCCCGGGGAACAGGAACGCCACCCGGCCCGGGTCGGCCGTCTCCTCCCGTACGTGGACCCCCGGGCCCTGCTCGAACGCCCGGGCCCGCTCCAGCCGGACGGCCAGCTCGTCCGCGTCGGAGGCCACCACCGCCACCCGCACCGGGCCCGCCCCCGAGGCGGCGGCCTCCGCCGCCAGGTCCCGCAGGCTCCACGGCCGCCCGGCCGCGTCGTTCTCCTCCAGCCGGGCCGCGAGCCGAGCCATCGCCCGGCCCGCCGCCCGCCGGTCCCCGCCCCGGAAGCAGAACAGCTCGGCCGGCCACTCCTCCAGTCCGTGCCCCGGCTCGTCCGCCCCCGCGTAACCGGCCAGCACGGCGTGGTAGTTCGTACCGCCGAAGCCGAACGCGCTGACCCCCGCGATCCGCCGCCGGGCCGGCAGCGCCCAGGGCCGGGCCCGCTCGTCGAAGAAGAACGGGCTGCTCCCCTCCTCCCAGGCCGGGTTGGGCGTGTCGATGTGCAGGGTGGGCGGCCGTACGCCCGCGTGCACGGCCCGGGCCGCCTTGATCAGCCCGGCCAGCCCGGCCGCGCACTTGGTGTGCCCCAGCTGCGACTTGACCGACCCCAGGGCGCAGGACCCCGGCGCGGCACCGGACGAGGTGAACAGGTCGGTCAGCACGGTCAGTTCGGTGCTGTCGCCGACCACCGTGCCGGTGCCGTGCGCCTCGACCAGGCCCACCTCGGCCGGGGAGATCCCGGCCCGGGCGTAGGCCCGCTCCAGTGCGCGGCGCTGCCCCTCGGGCCGGGGCGCGGTCAGGCCGAGGGAGCGTCCGTCGCTGGCGGCGCCGACAGCCTTGACGACCGCGTACACCCGGTCGCCGTCCCGCTCCGCGTCCGCGAGCCGCTTGAGCACCAGCACGCCCACGCCCTCGCCGAGCGCGATCCCGTCGGCGGCCGCGTCGAAGGGCCGGCAGCGGCCGCCGGGGGACAGGGCGCGGACCGACGAGAACAGCAGGTAGTCGTTGATCCCGTTGTGCAGGTCCGCGCCGCCGCACAGCACCATGTCGCTGTCCCCGTCGCGCAGTTGGCGGCAGGCCAGGTCCAGGGCGGCGAGGGAGGAGGCGCAGGCCGCGTCGACGGTGCAGTTCGCGCCGCCCAGGTCGAGCCGGTTGGCGACCCGGCCCGCGATGACGTTGGCGAGCACCCCGGGGAAGGAGTCCTCGGTCAGCCGCGGCAGCTGCTCGTCCAGGCCCTCGGGGACCGAGCCCAGGTAGCCGGGCAGCAGCGAACGCAGCCCGTACGCGCCGGCCAGCTCGGTTCCGGCCTCCGCCCCGAACACCACCGAGGTCCGGGAGCGGTCGAACTCCCGCTCCCGTCCGTACCCGGCGTCCCCGAGGGCCCGCGCGGAGATCTCCAGGGCGAGCAGCTGGACCGGTTCGATCCCGGCGAGCGAGGCGGGCGGGATCCCGTGGGCGAGGGCGTCGAAGGGCACCGGGCCGAGGAACCCGCCCCAGCGGGAGGGGGTGCGCTCGCCCGCGCGGGCCGGATCGGGGTCGTAGTGGAGCGCAGGGTCCCAGCGCTCGGCCGGCACCTCCGTCACCGCGTCCGTGCCGTCCAGGACCCGCGCCCAGTAGCCGGCCAGGTCGGGGGAGCCGGGGTAGGCGCAGGCCATGCCCACGATGGCGACGTCCAGCGGGTCCGGCGCCGCCTCCGCCTGCGCGGGCCGGGCCGGGAGTTCGGCGGCCCGCCGCTCCAGGAGCCGGGTCGCCCCCTCGGTGACCTGCGCGTGCAGCGCCGCCACCGTGGTGGTGGCGGAGCGCAGGGTGGCGGCCTGCCCGAGCATGAACAGCCCCTCCGCGTACTGCTGTTCCTCGCCGGCCGGCTCCAGCGCGGGGGTGTCCGGGGTGCGCCGCAGCCCCTTGCTCGCGAGGCGCAGCCGGCCCAGGTTGAGCCGCTCCAGCCGCTCCCACACCTCGCGCTGCGGGGTTCCGTCCCGCTGCAGCCGCCGCCGCTCGGCTTCGAAGGCCTCGGCGTACGGGGTCGCCGCGCAGCGGGTGGCGTGCCCGGGCGCGGTGTGCAGCAGCACGGTGTCCGCGCACTCCACGGCCGTCCGCTGGAAGACCGGCAGCACCGCCCCGCAGGCCACGGCCTCCTCGGTGAACAGATAGGCGGTGCCCATCAGTACGCCGATCCGCGCGCCCCGCGCGGCCAGCGGCGCGGCGGCCGCGACCGCCATGGCGGCGGAGCGGCCGTCGTGGATGCCGCCCGCGAACAGGACGTCCAGGGCCTGAGGTTCGGGACACGACAGCAACCGCTCGATCTGCTCCTCCCAGAGCGGGAAGGAGGCCCGTGGCCCCACGTGCCCGCCGCACTCCAGCCCCTCGAACACGAACCGCCGCGCCCCCTCGGCGAGGTACCGCTCCAGCAGGCCGGGCGAGGGCACGTGCAGGTGGGTGCGGATCCCGGCGGCCTCCAGCGGGGCCGCCTGCGCGGGGGTGCCGCCGGCGATGACCGCCCACGGCGGGCGGGCCCCGGCCACGGCCGCCAGCTGCTCCCGCCGCAGCTCTTCCGGGGCGAAGCCCAGCAGGCCCACGCCCCAGGGGCGGTCCCCGAGCCGTTCGGCGGTCTCGGCCAGGAGCCGGCGTACGTCCGGGCCCTCCATCACGGCCAGGGCGAGGTACGGCACCCCGCCCCCGGCGGCCACCGCCTCCGCGAAGCGGGCCTGATCGCTCACCCGGGTCATCGGCCCCTGCGCGACGGACAGCGCGCGCTCCAGCGGCCGGGCCCGCACGGCGGCCTCCAGGTGCCCGGTGACGGCCGCCCGCACGGCCCGGACCACCCCGCCGGTGGTGCGGTGGCGGGCGGCCAGGCGGGCCGCCGAAGCCCCGTCCTGGCCGACGGGCAGCAGCTGCGCCCGCAGGCCGCGGGCGCCCAGCAGGGCGGACACCGGCCCGGCGGGCGGTTCGGGCAGGTCAGGGCGGGCGAACACCCGGTGCCCGTCCAGCAGCCGGGTCTCCGACCCGTCCATGGCCCGCAGGGCGGCGGCCACTTCGGCGGGCAGCGCCCCCTCTCCCTCCGCCGTCAGGGCGAGTTGGACGTCGAGCACCACTCCGGACGCCCCGCCCGCCACGGCCGCGGCCGCCGTGTGCGGCCCGATCCCGCCCAGGGCCAGTACGGGCACCGCGGGCCCGGAGTCCGCCAGGAGCTGCTGGAGCAGTACGAAGGTGGTGGTCCCGCCCACCCGGCCCCCGGCCTCGTGGCCCTTGGCGACCAGGGCGGACACCCCGGCGGAGACGGCCGCCGCGGCCTCGGCCCGGCCGGTGGCCTCCGCCCAGACCCGGGGCCGGCCGGGCGCCGCGGCCCAGGCGGCCACCTGCTCCCGGGTGTGGGCGGCAGGGTCGGCCAGCAGCACGGTGTCCACCTCGGGCGGCAGCTCGCCGGGTCCCGTCGCACACCCCGGGGGAACCCGCACCCCGTAGCGGCCGGCGGCCCCGCCCCCGTGCCCGCCCGCGCCGCCCCCGCCCTCCAGCCGGCGGGCCAGCTCGGCGAAGGCGCGCCGCGCGGCGTCCGGGTCCCGGCCGAGGTCGAGCAGGCCGAGGGAGCCGGCACGTTCGGCCGCGGTCACGATCGCCGGGTTCGGCTCCTCGAACGGACTGACCGCGACGACCAGTTCACGGGCGGCGGCGGACTGCGGGTGCGGGAGGGTCACGAGCGCTCCTCTTCCAGTGCTGTGTGACATGGCGCAGTACAGGGCGGAAGAACGGGGGAGAGCGATGAAGTGAAGTGCGGCGCCGGGCGTGATCCCGGTACGGGCGGCGCGACCGGCTTGAACCGTGGTCAAACGCCCGGACGCCGCGATGCATCGTGCGGGGGGCACCCCGCACTGTCAACAGCCATACGGAATACGCTGCTTCGCCCCGCCCGGCCCACCGGCGCACCCGCCCGCCGCCACCGCGGGGCCTGCCGCGAGCCCCCGTCCGGCCGCTGGCCTGCGCCTTTCCCGGCCGGGCGGACGGCCCCCGCGCACGGGCCCGCGTACGACGTCCGGCCGGGCTCATGCCGCCCGGGCATGTCTTGCCGCCGAGCCGGTATGGAGCCGTCCCCGGACCCGGCGTCAGTTGTTCACCCACCAGCCCTTACAGGTCCATGCCCACGCCGTTACCGTCCGCTCATGACCCCCACCCTCGCGCAACTCCGCTACCTCGTCGCCGTAGCCGACTGCCGGTCCATCACCGGCGCGGCCGCCTCGGTCTTCGTCGCGCAGTCGGCCCTCTCCAGAGCGGTACAGGCCATGGAACGCGACCTGGGAGTCGAGCTGCTGGCCCGCCGGGGAAGGGGGGTGGACCTCACGCCGGAGGGGGCCCGGGTCGTCCGGCTGGCCCGCACCGTGCTCAACGCGGTCGAAGCCATCGACGACATCGGCACCCCGCACGGCAAGGACTCACGGGCCGCCTTCACCCTCGCCACCACCCCCACCCTCGCGCTCGACCTGGCCACCGACCTGCTGGCGGGCTTCAGCGAGCGCCACCCCGGAGTGGACGTCCGGCTCCAGAAGCACGACAGCCGCGAATCCCTCGTCGAGGAACTCACCCAGGGGCGGGCCGAACTGGCCCTGGTCGACCTCCCCGTCGACAAGGAACTCTCCACGCACTTCATCCAGGAGCGCGAGGTGGTGCTGATCTCGCCGATCGGCACCCGGCTGCCGAACCCCGTCCCCCTGCGCATGCTCGACGGGCTCCCCATGGTGCTGCCCACCCCCGGCACCGGCCGGCGCACCGAGATGGAGGCCATGTTCAGCTGCATGGGCGTCCGCCCCGTGCCCTCCCTGGAAGTCGACGAACGCCTCGCCTGGGTCACGGGCGTGACCGACGGACGCGGCTCCCTCATCTGGTACCGGGACGTAGTGGCCAGGGCCTTCGGCAGCAGGGCCGAGATCCGCTCCTTCACCCCGGCGCTGCTGCGCCCCGTGGGCATCGCGCACGCCCGCCGTCAGCTCAGCCGGGCGGCCCGCGCCTTCATCGCCCACGCCGGCCGCAAGGCGCCGGTACGGGAACCGGAGCGCTGAGCCCCGGGCCCATGCCGGGACGGCATTGAACGATGCTCGAACGGGGTTTCCCGGGGGGTGGTGCTGCCCGGCGCCGAGGCCTCACATGGTCCGCATGACCCGACTCCTGCCACCCCCCGGGGCCGCCGCCCTCGCGACCGCCGCCCTCGCCGCGCTCCTGCCCGCACTGGCCTGGATGGCGGACGCCACCGCCGCCCCGGCACCTCCCGCCACCCGGGCCGCCGCCCCCGCCCCCGAGAAGAAGTGCACCCTGCCCGGCGGCATGACCGAGATCAGCGGCCTCGCGACGAGCCGCAGGCACCCGGGCGTCTTCTACGCCGTCAACGACAGCGGCAACACCAACCAGGTCTTCGCCGTCGACTGCACCGGCCCCACCGGAGTGCTCAAGGCCACCCTCACCGTCTCGGGCGTCGGCAACACCGACTGGGAGGCCCTGGCGATCGGCAAGGACGCCGGGGGCGGCCCGGCCGTCCTGGTGGGCGACATCGGGGACAACTTCGGCAGCCGCGCGGAGATCACCGTGCACAGCTTCCCCGAGCCGGAGCGGCTCGCCGACGCCATCGTCACCCCGGTGACGTACCGCTTCGCCTACGCCGACGGCAGGCACGACGCCGAATCCCTCCTCGCCGACCCGGCCACCGGCCGGATCCTCGTCGCCAGCAAGCTGATCGGCACCCCCGGACAGCTCTACCAGGCCCCGCTCCCGCCGGTCACCGGCCGGGTCAACACCCTCACCGCCGTCCGGCCCGGCCCGGTCTTCGCCACGGACGGCGCGTTCTCCCCGACGGGCGCCTCCTACACGCTGCGCAGCGGAGGCCCGCTGGGCGCCGACACGGCCTCGGTCTACGACACCTCGGGCACCAAACTCGCCGACGTGGCCCTCCCCGCCCAGTCCCAGGGCGAGACCGTCACGTACGCGGACTGCGCGCACCTCCTGGTCGGCTCGGAGAACGACCCGCAGATCTGGCAGGTCCCCCTCCCCCCGGAAGCCGCCCCCGGCTGCGGCACCACCCCGACCCCGACCCCGACACCGACGCCCACTCCCACGCCGACACCCACTCCCACGCCGACGCCCACCCCCGGTGATCCGAAGCTGGCCAACCCAGGCCCCCAGACCTGCCGGTTCAACCAGCCCTGCACGGTCCAGCTCACCGCCACCGGCGGGAAGCAGCCCCTCCGCTTCGCCGCCTCCGGCCTGCCCTGGGGCCTGACCCTCGACAGCGCCTCCGGCCGCATCACCGGCAAGCCCTGGAGCACCGGCCCGGCCCAGGTCACCGCCACCGTGACCGACTCCGCCGGCGCGAGCGCCGGCACGTCCTTCGCCCTCACCGTCAAGTGGCTCTGAGCAGGGGTCAGCGGTAGTGCTTCCAGGGCAGCGGCCCGTCGCCGTGGTAATGCCCGTGACCGAGTTGGTCCATCGGGTACCGCCGGAACCCGTCCACCGTCCGGGGATCGCCCGCCAGGAAGGCCCGTACGATCCGGTCGGCCTGGTGGGCGGGGTCCTCGTCGGTGACCGCCGCCGCCATGCCGAACTCCTCGGCGCGCCCGTACCATCCTTCCGGATCCCGCTCGTCGCGGAGGAAGTAGACCAGCACCTGCCCGGGGTGCTTCGGGTCCGTCCACACGTGGCCGAGCTCGCACGACCACCGTTCCAGCCACCCGGTCTCGCCGCGCAGCCCGTCGAGCACCAGCCGCGAGACCGTCTGCGCCGGCCACTCCCAGCCGCCGTCCAGGCGGGCACGCTCCAGCTCGGCGTCGTACTGGGCGGCGTCGAAACGGTACTCGGGGAGCTCGGGAACCCCCTCTTCGGCCGTCCGCCAGCTCCACACGACGGTGTCGCCGTCGCGCCGCAGCGTGAGGTACAGCAGATCGTGGCAGCCGCACCACTTCGCCGCGAAGTCCACCGAATGGGGCCTGTCGCCCACCGACAGGGGGCCGTCGGGCAGCAGCCAGTCCCGGGGATCACCGCACTGGGCGCCGTAGTCCTCGTCCTCGAAGGCCTCCTCGACGACGTCCACCCCGTCGATCAGCGCGCGGACCTCCAGGTCCTCGTAGGGCCCGAGTGCCGGGTCGTTCCTGACGTACAGCCGCAGAACGTTCAATTCGTAGGTCATCAGGCCAGGCTGACGTCCGGCCGCCATGCATGTCACACGGTTTTGGCGGCCGCCCGCGTGCCGTATAGTTGATCTCGAGCCCACCGCCGAGGAACACGGCGGACGGGACGATGCGTTGGTGGTCCAAGGAAAGACACCCCACTTCCCGTGGGGGAATGCAGGTGCAAGGCCTGCCCAGCGCTCGAACGAAGGCCCCGGCCTCCTCAGGGAGACCGGGGTCTTCCGCTTCTCCGGGGCTCGGTGCTACGGCTCCTGGAGCACGGAGAAGACGTTGCCGGCCGGGTCCGTGAACCAGGCGATCTGCGGGAAACCCGATTCGCGGACGATCCCCTTGTCGTCGTGGGTGAATTCCGGGTAGCGCTCGAAGCCGACCCCCCGGCGCATCAGTTCCTCGACCGCCGCGTCGATGTCGTCGACCGGGAAGTTCAGCACGGTGAAGCCCGCCGGGGTGTGGTCGGCCTTCGGGTAGACGAGGATCTCGGTGCCGCCCGCGATGTGCAGGGTGAGCATGCCGTTCTGCTCGGTGACCCGCAGGCCGAGGGTCTCGCCGTAGAACTCCTTCGCCCGCTGGAGGTCGTTCACGGCGAAGCCGCTGTATGCCTTGGTGTTGGTGAACACGTGCCGTCCTCTCCCGCGCCCCCGGGTCAGGGCGTTACGAGTGTTCACCAGCACGACCCCGGACACCGCCGCGAACCGGCCCGGCGGCCCGGAATACCCCCGATGGGAGCAGGGCTACCGGCGTACCGCCAGGGCGAGCCTGACCGTGTAGTGCTCGCGCAGCAGGCCGTCCGGGAACAGGTCGTCCAGGCGGACGCGTTCGGCAGCGAGGAACGCTTCGGTACCCGGCTCGCCCACCAGGAAGAGCGAGTGCGTGGAGAGCTTCCCGAGGTGCGCCTCGACGGTGATGGGGCGCGACCAGCGCAGCCGGCGCGTGGTGAATTCCAGGCCGGGCAGCGAACGGGCCGGCTCGTTGGCGTACCAGCCGGGGCCGAAGCGCTTCTCGATGCGCGCCTGCTGGTCGGCGATCCACTCCACGTCCGTGTCGGGGTCGTTGGACCAGACGGCCAGCGCGCCCCCGGGCCGCAGGACGCGCAGGGCCTCGGGGCCGGCGAGGGCGGGGTCCGTCCAGTGCCAGGACTGCGCGTAGGTCAGCAGGTCGGTGCCCGCCGTGGCCAGCGGCAGCCGGTCGCCGTCGCCGCGGACCAGCGCGATCCCCGGGTTGCGGCGGCGGAACTCCGCCGCCATGCCCTCCCCGGGCTCCACCGCCACCACCCGGGCCCCGCGGGCGTGCAGGAGCGCGCTCGCGATCCCGGTGCCCGCGCCGACGTCCGCGACGCGGGCACCGGCCAGCGGGAACCCGGCCAGCTCCTCGACGGTGTCGAAGAGCGCGGCCGGATAGGAGGGCCGGTGGGCGGCGTAGCGGGCTGCCGCGGAACCGAACGAACGGGCACGGGCGCGGGATCCGGTCGTCATACCGTCCATAATGGACGGCCGGTCAAGAGGGCCCGGCCCGCCGGGCTCAGTCGATCTGGAGCTCGCCCATCCGGCTCCAGCCGGTGGCACCCGCGATGGTGGTGCTGACGATGTCGGGCGTGCGGGCGACAAGCGGACGCATGGTCTCCAGGGCCTTGGCGAAGTGCTCGGAGGTGACGTGCGCTTCGGCCGCGTCGTCCTGGAACGCCTCGACCAGGACGTAGGTGTCCGGCTCCTCCAGGCTGCGGGACCACTCGAACCACAGGTTGCCCGCCTCGGCGCGGGTGGCGCGGGTGAACTCCGCGACCTCCTCCGGCCACTGGTCCACGTATTCGGGCTTGACGGCGAATTTCACCACAATGAAGATCATTCAGCCATTGTAGGCACGGGCCCGGGGGGGGGGGGGGGGGGGGGGGGGGGGGGGGGGGGGGGGGGGGGGGGGGGGGGGGGGGGGGGGGGGGGGGGAGGGGGGGGGGGGGGGGGGGGGG
>NZ_JBWKEZ010000001.1:334632-389939 GCF_056434525.1 Streptomyces sp. NPDC044002 | reverse complement strand
CTACGCGATGTCGCTTCGCTCCACCCTTGACCGACCGACCCGAACCGGAAAGCCGAAAGACTGCCGGGAAACCCCCAAAGAAACGGCACGGTCCAGAGCAGAAGGGACGGGTCCGTCAGCAATGAGCGAGGGGCCGGGGGCCGGCCCCGGGCATCCGGGCCCTCAGCAGTCGAGATTCCGAGCCGTGGCCCGGCTACCCGCACGAGAGGCCGATCAGAGCGACCTCCAGACCACCCAAGCGCGACAGATCGCTACGCACTCCTCCCGGCTTGGCGTCCGGCGACCGCCTTGGGCTGATACCCACACCAGAAGACGATCAGAGCGTCCTTGGAGGCATCCAGGCGCGGTAGATCGCTACGCGCTCCTCATCGGTTGGCAGCCGACGGCCGCCTTGGGCTGATACCTGCACGAGAAGACGATCAGAGCGGCCAAGGAAGCCGACAGGCGCAGCAGATCGCTACGCACTCCTCATCGATCGGCGGCCGACGGCCGCCTTGGCCTGACACCCACTCCAGAGAACGAGCAGGGCGGCGCAGGTCGGACGGGCGTCTGGGCCTGGGAGGGGCGGACGAGTGCCTTCGGGGGGCGAATCCGCTCTCTCGCAGGGCCTTTGGGTGCTTCTCGGAGCCTGCGGGTGTCCTTTTCACCCGCAGACTCCGACAGAGGACCATCCCGCCTCACCACAGAGCCCCACAAGCGGATGAAAGGGGCATTCAGGCCTCCAAGGTGACCCACGCCCAGCCCCAGACGGTCGCCGGCCGCCAACCGATGAGGAGCGCGTAGCGATCTGCTGCGCCTGGAGGCATCCCTTGCTGCCCTGTTCGTCCTCTGGTGCGGGTATCAACCCAAGACGGTCGCCAGAAGCCAAGCCGGGAGGAGCGCGTAGCGATCTGTCGCGCTTGGGGGCTCCGTGGGAGGTCCTGATCGGCCTCTCGTGCGGGCTGCCGCGCCCCTGGCACGGAATCAGGGATTTGGGGCCCGGATGCCCGGCGGGCCTGCCCCCGGCCCCTCGCCTGATCCCTGACGGACCCGCTCCTCCAACGTTGGACCGTGCCGTTTCTTTGGGGGTTTCCCGGCAGTCTTTCGGCTTTCCGGTTCGGGCCGGTCGGTCAAGGGTGGAGCGAAGCGACATCGCGTAGCGACGCGACGAAGGAGCGCCCTTGAGGGACCGGCCCGAACCGGAAGGACGATGGGACTGACGGGAAGCCCCCAGACTTCTCTGAGACGGGGCGAGGGGACACCGCCCCCCGCACCCCCGCCCCGCACCCAAGGGGGCGGGTGGGCAACCCCCGCCCCACCCCACCGCCTCGAGGGGGAGATAGCGGGCCCCCACCACACCCCCCGCCCCGCCCCCGCCCGGCATCATCGACCCATGACGAGAATGCCCGGCGACGGCCGGGGGGCCGCCAATGCCGCCTCCGTGTTGCGGACCGTGCTGGACCACGGGCCCGTCGCCCGGAGCGGGATCTCCGGCCTGTGCGGGCTGAGCCCTGCCGCGGTGTCGCGGCAGGCGACCGGGCTGCTGCGGGCCGGGCTGCTGCGCGAGTTGCCCGGGCCCTCGGCGCACGCCGGGTCCGGGCGGCCGCGGGTGCCGCTCGACCTGCACACCGGGGCCGTCGGCGGGCCCGTCGCCGCCGGGCTGCACATCGGGGTGCCCTCCTCCACCTTCAGCCTCGTCGACCTGCGCGGCCGGACCCTGGCCCGCCGCTCCCTCCCCCACCACGCCGGGCGGAACGACCCCGCCCGCATCGCCGCCGCGCTCCGCGCCTTCCTCCGCGAGTCCGGCACCGGCCGCCCCCTGCTCGGCCTCGGCACGGCCCTCGGCGGCTGGGTCCGCCCCGACACCGGGACCGTCGTGCGCCACCCCGCGCTCGACTGGCACCACCGCCCCCTCGCCGACGAGCTCGGCGCCGCGCTCCGGCTCCCCGTACGGGTCGACAACCACGCCCGGGCCGTCGCGGCCGCCGAGATCCTGTTCGGGCACCCGGCGGCCCGCCGCAGCCTCGTCCACCTGTTCATCGGCAACGTCGTCGACGCCGCGTTCGGCATCGAGGGCACCGTCCACCAGGGCCCGGGCTCCGCCGCCGGCGACGTCGCCCACCTCCCCGTGCCGGGATCCGGCGCCGCCTGTGAGTGCGGCCGTACGGGGTGCCTCCAGGCGGCCGCCTCCGACACCGCGCTCGGCGCCGAGGCCGTCCGGCGGGGCATCGTCCCCGATCCGTCGGTCCCCCTCCTCGCCGACGCCGCGGCCGCCGGCGACCCCCGCGCGGACCGCCTGCTGCGCGAGCGCGCCCGGGACGTCGGGCGGGCCGCGGCCCTGCTCCTCGACGTGTTCAACCCGGCGGTCATGGTCGTCACGGAGCTCTCCAGCGTCCTGCACGAGGAGTACCTCGACGAGATCCGCACCGCCGCCCTGGAGCGCTCCCGCGTGTGCGACGACCCCGCCCGGATCGTCGCCCCGCACGCCGGCCCGGCCGTACTCCCCCAGGCCGCCGCGACGGTCCTCCTGGCCCCCCTGTTCCGGGACCCGGCGGGCGGTGTCCCGGCCCCCACCACAGGCCCCGTCCCGGCTCCCACCCCACCTCCACCCCACCCCGACCCCACTCCCGCCCCACCCCCGACCCCACAGCTCATCTGAGAGGGCGAGATCACATCCGGTGGTTCTGGTAACCGTCGAGTAGCCACCCCTAGCATTCGAGCCATGACGGTCCTGCCTGACGACGGGCTCTCCCTGGCCGCCGAATTTCCTGACACGACACACGAGCAGTGGCAACGCCTCGTCGAGGGCGTACTGCGCAAGTCGGGCAAGGAAGTCACCGGCGAGGCAGCGGAAGCAGCACTGTCCACCAAGCTAGAGGACGGGCTCATCACCCGCCCGCTGTACACGGCGCGCCCCGACGCGGACGCCCCCGACACCGGCTTCCCCGGGTTCGCGCCCTTCGTACGGGGCGGCACGCCCGAGGGCAACAGCACCTCGGGCTGGGACGTGCGCCAGCGCATCGCGGGCAGTGATCCGGTACGGGTCAACGAGGCGGCCCTCGCCGACCTGGAGAACGGCACCACCTCCCTCTGGCTGACCGTCGGCCGGCAGGGCGTACCCGCCGGAGCCCTGGGCCGCGCCCTGCAGGACGTCTACCTCGACCTCGCCCCGGTCACCCTGGACGCCGGCGCCGACTACGCCGACGCCGCACGCGCGTTGCTCGCCCTGTACGCGGAGCGCGAGGTGGCTCCCGGAGCCGCCCGCGCCGCGCTCGGCATCGACCCGCTGGGCCACGAGGCCCGCACCGGCGAGGCCCTGGACACCGCGCCCGCCGTGGAGATCGCCCGCGAGGCGGCAGCGTCCTGGCCGGGCGTGCGCGCGCTGACCGTGGACGCCCTGCCGTACCACGAGGCGGGCGGCTCGGCGGCCGAGGAGCTCGGCCTGTCCCTGGCCACCGGCGTCGCGTACCTGCGCGCCCTCACCGGGGCCGGGCTCGGCACCGAAGCCGCCTTCGGGCAGCTGGAGTTCCGCTACTCCGCGACCGCCGACCAGTTCCTGACCATCGCCAAGCTGCGCGCCGCGCGCCGCCTGTGGGCCCGGATCGCCGAGGCCTGCGGCACCCCCGAGGCGGGTGCGCAGCGGCAGCACGCCGTCACCTCGCCGGTGATGATGACCCGCCGCGACCCGTGGGTGAACATGCTGCGGACCACCGTGGCCTGCATGGCGGCCGGCGTGGGCGGCGCGGACTCCGTCACCGTGCTCCCGTTCGACAGCGAGCTGGGCCTGCCGGACGCCTTCGCGCGCCGCATCGCCCGCAACACCTCGACCGTCCTCCTGGAGGAGTCGCACCTGGCCCGGGTGATCGACCCGGCGGGCGGCTCGTACTACGTGGAGCAGCTCACCGACGAACTGGCGCATGCGGCCTGGGAGTTCTTCCAGACCGTCGAGCGCGCGGGCGGCCTGGCCGACGCGCTGCGCTCCGGGCTGGTCGCGGAGCGGCTCGCCGCCACCTGGGCGGCGCGCTCCAAGAAGCTGGCCACCCGCCGCGAACCGGTCACCGGTGTCAGCGAGTTCCCGCTGCTGTCGGAGAAGCCCCTGGTCCGCGAGGCGGCTCCGGCCGCGCCCTCGGGCGGTCTGCCGCGGGTGCGGCGCGACGAGGCGTACGAGGCGCTGCGCGCCCGCAGCGACGCGCACCTGGAGGCCACCGGCGGCCGTCCGCGGATCTTCCTCGCCGCCCTGGGTCCGGCCTCCGCGCACACCGCGCGGGCGACCTTCGCGTCGAACCTGTTCCAGGCGGGCGGCATCGAGCCCGTGCACGACCCGGTGTCGGTCGACGCGGCGAACGCCGCCGAGGCGTACGCGGCGAGCGGCGCGGACGGCGTGGCGGTGCTGTGTTCCTCGGACGCGCTGTACGAGGAGCAGGCCGCTGCGGTGGCCGCCGCCCTGCGCGGGGCCGGCGCGACGACCGTGTTCCTCGCGGGCAAGCCCGGCACCTGTGCCGGCGCCGTGGACGAGTACGTGTTCGCCGGCTGCGACGCGGTCGCCGTGCTGTCCTCCGTACTCGACCGGATGGGAGTCCCCCATGGCCAGTGAGCGCCGTGTGAGCAGCATCCCCGATTTCTCCGAGCTCTCCCTCGGCGCGGCCCCGCGCGGCGCCGGCGAGGACCAGTGGCGTGCCGCGGTGAAGGAGTCCACCGGCACCACCCCGGCCGACCTGCTGTGGGAGACGCCCGAGGGCATCGGCGTGCAGCCGCTGTACACGGGCCGGGACCTGGAGGGCCTGGACTTCCTGCGGACCTACCCGGGTGCGGCGCCGTACCTGCGCGGCCCGTACCCGACGATGTACGTGAACCAGCCCTGGACGATCCGGCAGTACGCCGGTTTCTCCACGGCGGAGGAGTCCAACGCCTTCTACCGGCGCAACCTCGCGTCCGGTCAGAAGGGCCTGTCGGTGGCGTTCGACCTGCCGACGCACCGCGGCTACGACAGCGACCACCCGCGCGTGACGGGCGACGTCGGCATGGCGGGCGTGGCGATCGACTCGATCTACGACATGCGGCAGCTGTTCGACGGGATCCCGCTGGACAAGATGTCGGTGTCGATGACGATGAACGGCGCGGTGCTGCCGGTCCTCGCGCTGTACATCGTGGCGGCGGAGGAGCAGGGCGTCTCGCCCGACAAGCTCGCCGGGACCATCCAGAACGACATCCTCAAGGAGTTCATGGTCCGCAACACCTACATCTATCCGCCGAAGCCCTCGATGCGGATCATCTCGGACATCTTCTCCTTCACCTCGCAGAAGATGCCGCGGTACAACTCCATCTCGATCTCCGGGTACCACATCCAGGAGGCGGGGGCCACGGCCGACCTGGAGCTGGCGTACACCCTCGCGGACGGGGTGGAGTACCTGCGGGCGGGCCAGGGCGCCGGGCTGGACGTGGACGCGTTCGCGCCGCGCCTGTCGTTCTTCTGGGCGATCGGCATGAACTTCTTCATGGAGGTCGCGAAGCTGCGCGCGGCGCGCCTGCTGTGGGCGAAGCTGGTGAAGCAGTTCGACCCGAAGAACGCCAAGTCGCTCTCGCTGCGCACGCATTCGCAGACGTCGGGCTGGTCGCTGACGGCGCAGGACGTCTTCAACAACGTCACGCGCACGTGCATCGAGGCGATGGCCGCGACGCAGGGCCACACCCAGTCGCTGCACACCAACGCCCTCGACGAGGCCCTGGCCCTGCCGACGGACTTCTCGGCGCGCATCGCCCGCAACACCCAGCTGCTGCTCCAGCAGGAGTCGGGGACCTGCCGGTCGATCGACCCGTGGGGCGGCAGCGCGTACGTGGAGAAGCTGACGTACGACCTGGCGCGCCGGGCCTGGCAGCACATCCAGGAGGTCGAGGCGGCCGGCGGCATGGCGCAGGCCATCGACGCCGGCATCCCGAAGCTGCGCGTGGAGGAGGCCGCGGCCCGTACGCAGGCGCGGATCGACTCGGGCCGCCAGCCGGTGATCGGCGTGAACAAGTACCGGGTGGAGAACGACGAGCAGATCGACGTCCTCGTCGTGGACAACTCCTCGGTGCGCGCGCAGCAGATCGCCAAGCTGCGGCGGCTGCGCGAGGAGCGCGACGAGGCGCGTACGCAGGACGCGCTGCGGGCGCTGACGAACGCGGCGGAGCGCGGTGCGGGCCAGGGGCTGGAGGGCAACCTGCTCGCCCTGGCGGTGGACGCGGCGCGGGCCAAGGCCACGGTCGGTGAGATCTCGGACGCACTGGAGAAGGTGTACGGCCGGCACGCGAGCCAGATCCGTACGATCTCGGGTGTGTACCGCACCGAAGCAGGCGAGTCCCCGTCCGTGGAGCGCACCCGTGCGCTCGTCGACCGGTTCGAGGAGGCGGAGGGCCGCCGTCCGCGCATCCTGGTCGCGAAGATGGGCCAGGACGGCCACGACCGCGGTCAGAAGGTCATCGCGACGGCCTTCGCCGACCTGGGCTTCGACGTGGACGTCGGCCCGCTGTTCCAGACCCCCGCGGAGGTGGCCCGCCAGGCCGTCGAGGCGGACGTCCACGTGGTGGGCGTCTCGTCGCTGGCGGCCGGCCACCTGACCCTCGTACCGGCGCTGCGCGAGCAGTTGGCGGAGGAGGGGCGCGAGGACATCATGATCGTGGTGGGCGGTGTGATCCCGCCGGCGGACGTCCCGACGCTGCTGGAGATGGGTGCGACGGCGGTCTTCCCGCCGGGCACGGTCATCCCGGACGCGGCCCACGACCTGGTGACGCGGCTGGCCGCGGACCTGGGCCACGAGCTGTAGGCGGCCGAGCGGATGCCCCCGAAGATCGACATCGACGTGTACGTGAAGGGCGTGCTCGACGGGAAGCGCGCGCACATCGCGCGCGCCATCACCCTCGTCGAGTCCACCCGGGCGGACCACCGGGCCCTGGCCCAGCGGCTGCTGACGGAGCTCCTGCCCCACACGGGCAGGGCGCGCCGGATCGGCATCAGCGGGGTGCCGGGGGTGGGCAAGTCCACCTTCATCGACGCGTTCGGCTCGATGCTGACGGGCCTGGGGCACCGGGTCGCGGTCCTGGCGGTGGACCCCTCGTCCACGCGTACGGGCGGCTCCATCCTGGGTGACAAGACCCGGATGGAGCGGCTCGCGGTCGACCCGGCGGCCTTCGTCCGGCCCTCGCCCTCGGCGGGGACGCTGGGCGGGGTCGCGAAGGCCACGCGCGAGTCGATGATCGTGATGGAGGCGGCGGGCTACGACGTGGTCCTGGTGGAGACGGTCGGTGTCGGCCAGTCCGAGACCACGGTCGCCGGCATGGTCGACTCCTTCCTGCTGCTGTCCCTGGCCCGTACGGGCGACCAGCTCCAGGGCATCAAGAAGGGCGTCCTGGAACTGGCGGACGTCCTCGCGGTGAACAAGGCGGACGGCCCGCACGAGCGCGACGCGAAGGCCGCGGCCCGGGAACTGTCGGGCGCGCTGCGCCTGATGCACCCGGCGGACGCGGCGTGGACCCCGCCGGTGCTGACGTGCAGCGCACGGGAGTCGTCGGGCCTGGACGAGGTCTGGAACCGCCTGGAGCAGCACCGGGTCCTGCTGGAGGCGGGTGGCCGGCTGGCCGCGAAGCGGGCGGCCCAGCAGGTGGAGTGGACCTGGTCGATGGTCCGCGACGAACTGCTGGAGCGCCTGCGCTCGGACCCTGCGGTACGGGAGCTGGCTCCTGCGCTGGAGGCGGCCGTCCGGGCCGGTACGGTCACGCCGACCTCGGCGGCGGACCGGATCCTGGGAGCGTTCGGGGGCTGATCGGGTGCCCCGGCCGGGCCCGTCACCGCGTCGTGCGGGGGCGGGCCCGTCCGCGTTCCTACGCGTCGACCAGGACCGGGTCCGGGGTGCCGAGGGCCGCGCGGAGGGTGCTGGTGCGGGCGGCGGGGTCGGTGGCGGACAGGAGGGCCGCGAGGACGGCGATGCGGGCCTGGCCGGCGCGGAGGGTGCCGGTGGGGACGGCTCCGGCGGCGACGAGGTCGACCGCGCCGCCGTGCGTGTAGATCTCGGTGACCGGGCCGGCGGCGACGCGCGTGGTCAGGGCGACGAGGACGCCCCGGGCGACGGCGGCCCGTACGGCTTCGACGATCTCGGGGGTGGCGTTGCCCGCTCCGGTGCCGATGAGGACGATGCCCTGGGCGCCGGCCTCGACGGCGGCGTTCAGCAGCAGCGGGTCGGCGTCGGCGTGGTGCATGACCATGTCGACGCGCGGGGGCAGCTCGGGCATGGCGGGCAGGGCGAGGGGGGCCGGGCGCTCGGGGGTGCGGAGCACGGCGACCTTGCCGAAGCCGATCTTGCCGAGCAGTTCCTTCGAGGGGTCCGCGAAGGCGTCCAGGGCCACGGCCTGGGTCTTCACGGTGCCGCGGGCGGCGTGGACGCGGCCGGCGAAGGTGATCAGGACGCCGAGCCCGCGCGTGGTCGCGGCGGTGAGGAGGGCGTCGTAGAGGTTGCCGGGGCCGTCGCCGTCGGCGGAGCCCATGGGCAGCTGCGAGCCGGTGAAGACGACGCTGCGCGCGTCGTGGTGGTGCAGGTCGACCAGGAAGGCCGACTCCTCCAGGGTGTCGGTGCCGTGGGTGACGACGATGCCGTCGACGCCGGGGTCGGCGAGGACCTCGTGGACGGTGCGCAGCAGGGTCAGCTGGTGGGCGGTGGTGAGGCGGGGGCTGTTCACGCTGAACAGGTCGACGACCTCGACGCTGACGCCCTCGGGCAGCGGTGCGGTGGCCATGACCTCGCGGCCGTCCGCCTCGGCGGCGAAGCCCGAGCCCATCCACCGGCTGGCTATCGTCCCGCCGGTGCTGATGACGACGATGCGCCCCATGGCCACCCTTCCTTCACGTCTTTCGTACAGATTTTCTGGAGGGGGCAATGATAGTGAGATCTACGCGCAATGCGATTGCGCGTTTGGGCCGAGCCGTAACAAAAGCTGAGCGATAATTGCGTGATGGACGCCATTGACCGTGAAATCTTGCGCGAGCTCCAGCGCGACGGCCGGCTCAGCAACCAGGAGCTCGCCCAGCGCGTGGGCCTCACCCCCTCCCCCTGCATGCGCCGGGTGCGGCAGCTGGAGCAGGACGGGGTGATCCAGGGGTACCGCGCGGTGATCGACCCCGAGGCGGTGGGCCGGGGCTTCGAGGTGCTGGTGTCGGTGGAGGTCCGCCGGGACCGGGACGCCGTCGAGGCCTTCGAGGCGGCCCTGCAGGACATCCCCGACGTGGTGGAGGCCTATCGGCTCTTCGGCAGCCCCGGCTGCCTGCTGCGCATCGCCGTCGCGGACCTGCGCGCGTACGAGCGGCTGTGGATCGAGCGGCTGACGGCCCTCGAAGGGGTCACCGAGGTCAACTCCCAGATCATCATGAAGCGCGTCAAGGACCCCACGGGCCTGCCCGTGTGAGCCGGTACACCCGCCGGCACACCCCCTGCGGCCTGCGGATATCACCGCGGGCCGGGAGGCGCACGGCGAGCGATAACCCTCCAATAAGGCCCCCGCATAGCTTCTGGAATCCAGAACGGATGCTCACACCAGAAGGGGGTGCCGCATGGACTTCCGGCTGCTCGGGCCGATCGAGGCCAAACGGGGAGGCGGCGCTACGATCCCGCTCTCCGGTTCGAAGGTGCACACGGTGCTCGCCGCGCTGCTGCTGTCCGAGGGACGCGTGGTCTCCGAT
The DNA here is from genome assembly GCF_056434525.1 of Streptomyces sp. NPDC044002. Classification (NCBI taxonomy): domain Bacteria; kingdom Bacillati; phylum Actinomycetota; class Actinomycetes; order Kitasatosporales; family Streptomycetaceae; genus Streptomyces; species Streptomyces sp. NPDC044002. The sequence goes on along the minus strand of NZ_JBWKEZ010000001.1, from coordinate 380,254 downwards.
GCACGGCTCAGCGCGCTCCTGTGGGGGTGGGACCCGCCGGCCACGGCGAGCGCGCAGATCTACACGTACATGTCGAGGCTGCGCAAGCACCTCGGCGAGGAGATCGAGATCGTCCGGCGCCAGCCCGGCTACGTGCTGCGGGCGCCCGGGGCGTGGATCGACCTGACCGAGTTCGCCCGGCTCGACCGGCTGGGCCGCGAGGCCCTCGCCGACCGGCGCTTCGAGGAGGCCGGGGCGCTGCTGCGCGACGCGCTGGACCTGTGGCGGGGCACCGCGCTGGCCAACGCGACCGAGCAGATGATCGAGGCGGAGCTGCCCCCGCTGGAAGAGGCGCGGATGATCGCGCTGGAGAGCCGGATCGAGGCCGACCTGGCCGTCGGACGGCACGAGCAGGTGACCGCCGAGCTGACCGGGCTGGTCGCCGAGCACCCCGTACGGGAGCGGCTGCGCGCGCAGCTGATGACGGCCCTGTACCGCTGCGGGCGGCAGGCCGACGCGCTGCACACCTACTACGAGGGCCGCGCGGTCCTCGCCGACCAGCTGGGCGTGGACCCGGGCGAGGCGCTGGGCTCCACCTACCAGGCGGTGCTCGGCGGCGGACTGGGCCTGGCCTCCGCCGCGCCCCCGGCGTCCGCCGCGGAGGGCGCTGCGGCCGCCGCGGCCGCCCCCGCGGGACGGGCCGTGCCCTCGACGCTGCCGGCGCCCTACGGGGAGTTCACCGGACGCGGGGCCGAACTGGCCGCGCTGCGCGAGCGGTTGACCCGGGAGGACGGCCGCCCGCGCCGGCTGCTGATCACCGGCATGGCCGGGGTGGGCAAGACGGCGCTCGCGGTGCGTGCGGCCCAGGACTGCGCCGCGCGCTTCCCGGACGGGCAGCTGTACGTGGAGCTGTGCCACCCCGACGGCACCCCGAAGGAGCCCGCCGAGGTGCTGGTCCGGCTGCTGCGCGCCCTCGGGGAGCCGCCGCCGGCGGCCGCCGCGCAGGATCTGGAGGAGCTGGTGCGGCTGTACCGGACCCGGACCTCGGGCGCCCGGCTGCTGCTGGTGCTGGACGGGGCGGTGGGCGACCGGCAGGTGGCGCCGCTGCTGCCGGGCGGGCCGGAGGCGGCGGTGCTGATCACCGGTCAGGCCCGGCTGGCCCGGGTGGCGGGCGCGGACACCACCGCGCTGACCCCGGTCGACGACGACGAGGCGATGGAGCTGCTGGCCTCGCTGGCCGGCCGGGACCGGCTGGAGGCGGACCCGGACGCGGCCGACGACCTGGTGGCGTACTGCGCGGGGCTGCCGCTGGCCCTGTCGGTGACGGGGGCCCGGCTCGCGGCGCGGCCGCACTGGCCGGTGGCCCGGCTGGCGGCCCGGCTGGCCGATCCGGACGGCCGGCTGGCCGAGCTGGCGTACGGGGACGTGAGCGTGCGCGAGGCCCTGGTGCACTGCGTACGCCGGGTCGGCGGCCCGGAGCTGGCCACGCTGACCGGGCTCGCCGACTGGGACGGGGAGCCGTTCTCCGCCCAGTACGCGGCGCTGGTGCTGGGCACCGCGGAGGAGGAGGCGGAGGCGGCCCTGGACGCCCTGGTGGACGGCGCCCTGATGGAGCTGTCCGGGCTGGACGCCCAGGGCAGGCCGCTGTACCGGTGCAACGACCTGGTACGGCTGCTGGCGGCCTCGCTGACCACGCGGGACGCCTTCCCCTCCGCGGTGCGGTGAACGCGTGGCGGGCCGGGCACCCAGGGGGTGTCGCGAAAGTCCCGTGCCGGGCGCCCTGGGCGCCGTGCGGGACTTTCGCGACACCCCCTACGGGGCGGCGCTCACCAGGAGCTGTGGGAGCGCGGCTGGAAGGTGCCGGCCGGCCGCAGGGCGGGTTCGATGGTCTCCCGGACGATGGTCCACACGTCGCCGACGACCCGCTCGCGCGGCGGGCGCGGCGACCGGGACAGGGCGTCCGCGGCGATGGCCCAGGCGGAGGCGACGGCGGCGGTGGCCCGGACCTCGGCGGAGGGCTTCGCGGCCTTCGCCCGGGCCCGGCCCACGTCGATGCGGAACGCGAGCTCGGCGGCCTGGGCCAGCTGGACCTCGCGGATGAGCCGGGTGACGGGGAGCGCGAAGACGGCGGGCGAGAGCGGGTGTTCGTAGACCCGGCGGACCCAGGTGGAGAAGCGCAGCCGCTCCCGCTCCTCCCAGCCGCCGCGTGCGGCCGGGCCCGGGTCGTCCTGTTCGACGGCCTCCGCGATGTGGGCGAAGTAGGCCTCCAGGTCCTCGGCGGTCAGGCCCAGGAGGGTGGTGCCGGCCGGGGCCTGGGACGCGGGGCGGCCGGGGGCGGAGTGGGCGGCGATCAGCTCTTCCACGGGGAAGAAGGACTCGATGGTCATGGCTCTGCGGGCCTTTCGCTGAGGCGGTACCGGGGCGGTCCGGCGGGGACGGGGTGCGGGTGCGCGGCGGGCGCGGGTGCGGGTGCCGATGCGGGTGCGGGTGCGGGTCCTGATGCGGGTGCGGCCGCGGCTGCGGGCGCTGGTTCGGGTGCGCGCACTGGTTCGGGTACGTGCACTGGTTCGGGTACGGACGCCGGCGCGGCTTGGGGTACGGGCGTCGGCCCGGGTACGGGCACGAGCGCTGGTGCTGGTGCGGTGCGCCGGTTCAGGCGGCCGTCGGCCGGTCGGTGTGGTGGTGGACGGGGCCGTGCGCGGCGGGTCCCGCCGGCCGGGCCAGTGCCACCGCGACGCCGTCGAACACCCGGAGGTCCTCCACGGTCCAGGCGGTGGTCCGGCCGCGGTGGGTGTGGGTGACCCGGACGGGTCCGGTGCGGGCCGGATGGGTTTCCAGCAGGCCGAGTTCGACCCCGGACAGGCCGAGGCCGGTGGCCTTGACCACGGCCTCCTTCCGGGTCCAGATCCGGTGGAAGGCCGCGTCCCGTCCGGGCCCCTGGGGCAGGGCGGCCAGGTGGGCGCGCTCGGCGGGGGTCAGGTCCGGGTCGGTGGTCGCCGAGCGGCGTACGGGGCGCAGGGCCTCGGCGTCGATGCCGATCGCGGGGCCGGCGCCGAGCGCGAAGACCCCGCAGCCGTTCGTGCGGCTCATGCTGAGGGCGAGCGGCACCGGCGGGACGACCAGCCGGGGCGGGCCGTGGCTGCCGTCGCCGCAGCCGGGACAGCCGTCCCGGCCGAGGGCGACGTCCCGGGGTTCGAGGCGGAACAGCTCCCCGAGTGCCCGGCGGGCGGCGGCGCGGGAGCGGACGAAGGCCGCGGCGTCGCGTTCCGCGGGCAGGGACAGCGCCCGCCGGAACTCCTCGGTGTCCAGCAGCGGCAGGTCGGCCGGATCGGTGTTCTCGGGCGGACGCCACCACCAGACGTGGGCCTCCCCCTGGGCGCCCAGGGCGCCGGCCGCGGCGACCGCCGCGGCGTGGGCCGGGTCCTCTTCCCTCAATGCCATGAATTCCTCCCCTCTTTCTCCCCCGTCGAACGGTGCGGGAACTGCGGCCGGCCGGCGGATTTCGCCGGGGACAAAGCCGCCCCATAAGCATTCGGCGGGCAACTATGTCCCGCCTATACCTATTTCCGCTGCCCGTTCGGGAGTGTTTTCCATAGGAATGTGATAGGGCGCGTCCGGAAACTGACTCGGGTCAAGGCTCATCTACCCCGAGGAATTCTTCATGCCAAGGACGCGAGAGCACACCCTTACCCTTCCCGTGACCGGTACGACGCCGGACGCCATCACCCTCACCGACGCCGAGCGCGACGAGCTGATCGCCCTGGCCTCCGCCGTGCTGGCGGCCGGCCCGGCACTGATCGACGAGCCGGCCTGGCTGGACACCGTCCGGGACGCCTCGGCGATGCTGCCCCGCCGGATCCTCTCCGAACTGCGCCGGTTCCGGCACGACGCCGGACCGGACGCGGTGCTGCTGCTGCGCAACGTGCCGGTGGTGGCGAGCGACCCGCTGCCGGAGACGCCGAGCGTGCCCGGTTCCGTGGAGCGGGTGCCGGCCGTGGCGTCGGCCCTGGTCACGGCGGCGATGATGCAGCTCGGCGAAGTCATCGCCTACCGCAGCGAGAAGACCGGCGCCCTGGTGCAGAACGTCGTGCCGGTGCCGGGGAGCGAGAATTCCCAGAGCAATGCAGGATCGGTTCTGCTGGAACTCCACGTCGAGAACGCCTTCCATGACAACAAGCCCGACTACGTGGGGCTGCTCTGCGTGCGCGAGGATGCGACGGGCGACGCGAAGCTGTGCACGTCCTCGATACGGCGGGCGCTCCCGCTGCTTTCCGAGCGCACGGTCGCGGTACTGGCCGCGCCCCGGTTCCTGACCGAGCCGCCGCCGTCCTTCGGCGACCTGAATTCCGTCACGCCGGCGCACCCCATCCTGGTCGGGGACCTCGAGGACCCGAACATCCTGGTGGACTTCGCCGCGACGCACCCGCTGGACGACGAGGCCGCGGCCGCCATGGGCGAGCTGCGCGAGGCGCTCATGCGGACGATGTCGGCGCTGGCGCTGCGGGTCGGCGACCTCGCCGTGGTGGACAACCGGCTCGCCGTGCACGGCCGGACCTCCTTCACCCCTCGTTACGACGGCCAGGACCGCTGGCTGCACCGGGTGTACGCGCACCTGGACCACCGGCGCAGCCGGGTGGACCGCAAGGGCGGCGGGGCGGTGCTCAACTGAGGACGAGGACCGGACCGCACGCACCGAAGGCCGGAGGGCCGGCCCCCGCGAGGGGGGCCGGCCCTCCGGCCGTGGCGGCCGCTACTGGCGCGAGCCGATGACGTCCGCGGGGCGGCCGGCCAGGGCGAGCCGGCCCGGGACCAGCGTGGCCAGGGCGGTGAGCACCGCCGCGAAGCCGAGCACCCCGAGGTACATCCAGGGGTCGATGGACGGGGACGCGGAGCCGGTCATCCCGACGCTGAAGGCGGTGAGCACCGCGAAGGCGATGCCGGTGCCGAGCACCGCGGAGATGATCACGACCAGGGCGGACTCGATGCGGAGCATGCCCATCACCTGCCGGCGGGTGGTGCCGACGAGCTGGAGCAGGGCGAACTCGCGGATCCGGTCGGAGACCGACATGGCCAGGGTGTTGACCACGGCGATCGCGGTGAAGGCGATGATCAGGCCCATCGCCACGTAGTTGACCTCGGCGTTGGACTGCTGGACCTCGGCCTGCAGGTCCTCGACCTGGCCGCGGTCGAGCACACCGACGCCGGGCAGCGCGCCGACGGCCTTCTGCAGCTCGGCGCGGCCGGGGCCGCCCTCGCCGGCGGTCTTGACCAGCAGGGAGGAGGCGAGCGGGTTGTCGACGTGCTTGACGACCAGTTCGTGGGACATCGTCAGGTCGCCGAAGCCGAGCCCGCGGTCGTAGACGGCCGCGACGTTCAGCTCGGTCTCGGTGCCGTCGCCGAGGGTCAGCTTCAGCTTGTCCCCCGGCTTCTTGCCCAGGTTGTCGGCGGCGACGTCGCTGAGGGCGACGGACTGCGGTCCGAAGCCGTCCAGGGTGCCGGCGCTGACGCCCGGGTCCCAGGTGTGGGTCAGGCCCTGCGTGGACACGCCCTGGGCCGGGTACTTCTCCAGGCCGACGCGCACGGAGGTGCGTACGACCTCGGTCACCGCCGTGACGCCGGCGACCCGGCGGAGGCTGTCCGCGGCCTGAGCGGGCACGCCGGGGCCGGCCGAGCCGACGACCCAGTCGGCCTTGTTGCCGGCCTTGGCCTGGGCGGTGGCCGCCGCGCCCATGGTGGTCTGGACGAAGAACACCGTGCAGGCCATGCCGATCAGCAGGGCGAGCGGGGTGACGGCCGCGGACAGCCGCTTGGTGTTGGCGCGGGCGTTGGCGGTGGCCAGGTAGCCGCCGACCCGGGAGGCCCTGAGCGGGACCCCGAGGACGGCGACCGCGATCCGGGCGATCAGCGGGCCGAGCAGCGACACCGCCACCGCGAGGACCACGACCGACAGGAAGGTCACCGGGGTGGAGGCCGGTTCGCTGCGCAGCACCGAGAGGACCGCGAGCAGGACGATGCCGCCGGCCAGGAAGGCGGCGCCGGCGCCGAGCCGGCCCCAGGCGAAGTTCCGCTGCTCCATGGCCGCTTCGGACAGGGCCTCGGCGGGGCGGATGCGGGCGGTGCGGCGGGCCGAGATGCGGGCGGCCGCCCAGGCGCCCAGCAGGGCCGCGCCGATCGCCGCGAAGAACGGGAAGACGCTGAAGGTGACTTCGAGGGTGTCGGGGATCGCCTTGAAGCCGACGAACTTGCCGTGCAGCCAGTAGGCGATGGGCAGGCCGGTGACCGAGCCGAGCACACCGGCGAGGGCGCCGACGATCAGTGCCTCGCGGCCGATGAGCTGGCGGACCTGCTTGGGCGTCGCCGCGATGGCGCGCAGCAGGGCCAGTTCGCGGTAGCGCTGCTGGATCGACAGGGCGAAGGTGCCGACGACGACGAGGATGGCGACGAGCAGCGAGGTGCCGCCGATGGCGCCGCCCATGGAGACCAGCTTGATGCGGGCCTTGGCTGCGTCGAGGAACTCGACCGGGCCGCGCTCGCCGCCGGTGACCACCTGGGCGGTGGTGCCGTCGAGGGCCTTCTTCACCTGCTGGGCGAGGTCCCCGGCGGACACGCCGGGCTTGGCCAGCACGCCGACCACGGCGACCTGTCCGGCACGGCCCGAGAGCCGTTCGGCCTCGGAGTCCGAGAAGAAGAGGGAGGTCTGCTGTTCCAGGTCGCCCCCGGCTGGCGCGGCGATGCCGCTGACGCGGTACTTGCGCGGAGAGCCGGTGGCCTGGACGGTCAGTTCGGTGCCGGGCTTGATGCCGGCCCGGCGGGCGAGTTCACGGTCGACGACGACCTCGTCGGCGCCGGCCGGGGGCGCGCCCTCGGACAGGGTGAAGGGGGTCAGGGCCGCGGAGGTCCAGGAGTGGCCGTAGGAGGGCTTCCCGTTGACGCCCTGGACGACCTGCCCCTTGGGGCCGACCGCGTAGGCCGGGAAGGTGACCTCGGGCAGGGCGGCCTTGACGCCCGGCAGCGAACCGAGGGTGGCGGCGGTGTCGGCGGGCAGCCAGACGCGCTCGCCGAGCGGCTTCTCCTTCTCCTTCGTCTTGGTCTTGTCGCCCTTGTTCTTGACGGTGACCTGGTGGACGTTCTGGTCACCGCCGACGATCACCGGGGCACCGGCGTAGCGCTCGGTGCCGATCTCTCCTCTTAAACCCGTCTCCAGGAGGATGCCGCAGGCCGTGACGAGCGCGGCCGCGCAGAAGAGGGCGAGGAAGGCCCCGATGAAGCCGCCCTTGCGGGCGCGCAGGGTCTGCAGGGCATAGCGCAGCATCAGGCCCACGCTCCCAGGTGGGTCATGCGGTCGGCGACGCGGTCGGCGGTGGGGGCGTGCATCCGGTCGGCGATGCGGCCGTCGGCGAGGAAGAGGACGGTGTCGGCGTAGGAGGCGGCGACCGGGTCGTGGGTGACCATGACCACGGTCTGGCCGGTCTCGTCCACGCAGGACCGCAGCAGGGAGAGGATCTCCTTGGCGGTCACCGTGTCGAGGGCGCCGGTGGGCTCGTCGCCGAAGATGACGTCGGGGCGGGTGATCAGGGCGCGGGCGATGGCGACGCGCTGCTGCTGGCCGCCGGAGAGTTCGGCGGGCCGGTGGGTGGCGCGGCCGCCGAGGCCCACGCGGGTGAGGATCTCCTCCAGCCAGGCCGCATCGAGGCGCTCGCCGGCCAGGCGGAGCGGAAGCTCCACGTTCTGGCGCACCGACAGGGCCGGGATGAGGTTGAAGGCCTGGAAGACGAAGCCGATGCGCTCGCGGCGCAGCTTCGTCAGCTGGGTCTCGTTCATCCCGCCGAGTTCGGTGTCTCCGATGAAGGCCTTGCCGCTGGACGGCTTGTCGAGGCCGGCCGCGCAGTGCAGGAAGGTCGACTTACCGGAACCGGAGGGTCCCATGACGGCCGTGAACGAGCCGCGTTCGATGCCGACCGAGACCCCGTCCAGGGCGCGTACGCCGCGACCGCTCTTTCCGTACTCCTTCACGACCCCGTCCAGGCGCAGCGCGAACCCGGGGGATCCGGTGCTGCTCTGCCCACGGAGGCTGTTCGTCTGGGTCCGCATGCGCGACCAGTCCTTCCCATGCGTTTGAGGGGGGTTTGTCAGCAGCCCCATCCGCCCAAGCCGGCGGATGCAACACGCCGATCCTTGAGGGCGGGTCTATATTCCCTCTACGCGAGAAGGCCCCGGGCGCGGGTTTCCGGCCGGGGGCGGTGCCCTCCGGCCGGAAACCTGCGGTCCGGGGCCGTTCGGTCGGCGGGGAGGGCGGTCAGCGGGGGCGGCGGCCGCGGGTGAGGCGGTACGCGAGGGCGGCGAGGGTGGCGGCGGCGCACAGGGCGTAGCAGGCGACGACCCAGCCGGCGGGGGTGCGGCCGGCGCCGAGTCCGTGGACCAGGCCGGCGGCCCAGCCGGCGTACGCGGCGCCGTGCAGGACCCGGAAGGGGCGGATCCAGCGGCGGGTGGCGAAGACGCCCCGCCACAGGCCGGTGAGCAGGGCGAGGACGAAGAGCTGGGCGGCCAGGGTGCCGAGGTCGACCAGGAGGTCCCCGCTCCCCCAGCCGAGTACGGCGTCGGCGGCGCCGATCTTCTGCCCGGCGACCTTGACGCCGATGTGGACGAGGAGGAAGCCGACGCCGGCCAGGCCGGCCGCGCGGTGCAGGAGCTGGGCGAACTGCCGCTGGGCCGGGGTGAGTACGTCGCGGAAGACGGTGGCGAGGCCGAGCATCACGGAGCCGGAGAGCGCGACGAGCGCGAAGACGCCGGCCATCCGGTCCAGGAACTCCTGGACGGCGCCGCCGGCGAGGGGGCCCGCGCACAGCAGCAGGGCGACGACGAGCAGCCCGCCGGTGACGGCCGCGGCCCCGGGGGCGGGGGTGTGCGGGGGCCCTGGCCGGGCGGGGGCGGGGGCGGGGGCGGCGGGTGCGGGGGCCGGGTCGGCGGTGCGGGTGGCGGACTGGGCCATGGGGAGCTCCGGGAAGGGTCGGTCCTCCGTGCGGGGAGGCGGGGTCTGCCGGTCGGGCCCGGCGGCCGGTCGGTTCGGGTCGGGCGGGCGGGTCGGCCCCGGGGCCGGATCCCGCTGCGCGGGGCTGTCCCCTACCCGCCCTTCCACCGTTCCCTGGGGCTCCGCCCCAGACCCCGCGCCTCAAACGCCGGCGGGGCTGGATAGGCCGGCCGGCGCCTGGCGGGCTGGAGTGCGCGCAGCGCAGTTCCAGCCCCGCCGGCGATTGAGGCGCGGGCGCGGTAGCGCCGTGTCCTGAGCCGCACCGGCGTGCAGCGCCGGACGACCGACCCCGGGGCGGAGCCCCGGACCCGGTGGAGCCGCGCCGGCGACTGAGGCGGGAACGGTGGAAGGGCGGGGAGGGGCGAGCCCCGCGCAGCGTCCGGCCCGCGGGCCGGCCGGAAGGCGGGGCCCGGGGCCGCGTCTCGCCCCGGGGGCCGGGGCCGGGGCCCCCGGGGGCTGGAGCCGGGTCCCCGGGGGCCGGAGCCGGGTCCCGGGGGCCGGAGCCGGGCCCCGGGGGGGGGCTGGGGGCGGGCTACGTGGGGCGGTGGCGGTGGACCGGGCCGAGGGGGGAGCCGTCGACCGGGCGGGCCAGGGAGGCCGACCAGTTGCCGTCCAGGTCGAGGTCGTCGATCTGCCAGCGGCTGACCTCGCCCTGGTAGCCGTGTTCCACCTCGACCGGCCCGGGCGTGCCCGGGGTGACGTCCAGGGCGTTGAGGTCGATGCCGAGCAGCCCCAGTCCGACCCCCTTGAGCACGGCCTCCTTGCGGGTCCACACCCGGTGGAAGGCGGCGGTCCGCTCCGGTCCGGCGGGCAGCGACAGGATGTAGGCGTGCTCGGCGGGGGCGAGGACGACATTGGCGAGGGAGCCGGACTCCACGGGCCGCAGCGCCTCGACGTCCACGCCGATCCAGTCCCCCGCGTGCAGGGCGAGCACCCCGCAGCCGCTGGTGCGGGTCAGGCTCACGGCGAGCCCGACGGCGGGGCTCGCCACGGCCGGCGGGCCGTGCTCCAGGTCCCCGCAGCCGGGGCAGACGCGGCGGCCGAGGGCCACCGTGCGGGCCTCAACCCCCAGCAGCTCGCCGATCGCGCGCCGGGCGCCGGCCCGGGTCCGGATGAAGGCGGCGGCGTCCTTCTCCGCCCGGTAGCGGCGGGCGCGCACCTGCTCGACCTCGTCCAGCAGGTCGAAGTCGGCCTGGTCCACCCGGTCCTCGAGCGGCCACCACCACACGTGTGCCTCGCCCGTGGCGCGCAGTCTCGCGGCCTGCCGTGCGGCCGTCACGGGCACGGGCAGTACACCGGTCGTGGTGGTGTGGTCGATGCGGCCGCGCACGGCGGTCAGGGTCTGGCTCGTCATCGGGTCCTCCTCTCCCCCCTTGAGGGCGTTGTCAGGTCAGTCCGCCGAGGCTCAGGAGCAGGTCCTTCACCTCGGTGGCGTGGTAGCGGGGCCGTTCCCGGGACGGGTCCGAGCAGAGCAGCACGGGCGCGTCCCGGTCGTCGCCGGGCAGCCGTCCGTGGCTGCCGCGGACGCAGCCCGGGTCGAGCGGCACCACCTGGAGCGGTGCGCGCATCCCCGCCTTCTTCTTCAGCACCGCGAGGGCCGCCTTCGCCTTGGCCGCCGGATCGGCGGGGTCGAAGAACAGCTCGGCCGGGTCGTAGCCCGGTTTGCGGTGGATGTCGACGCCGCGCGCGAAGTCCGGGGCGCGGGTGTCGTCGAGCCAGTAGTAGTACGTGAACCAGGCGTCGGGTTCCGAGACGGCGACGAGCTCGCCGGCGTTCGGGTGGTCGATGCCGTAGTCGGCCTGCTGGGTGCGGTCCCAGATCTCGTCGACGCCGTCCAGGGACTTCAGTACGTCGCGCACGCGCGGGACGTCGGCCGGGTCGGCCACGTAGACGTGGGCGGCCTGGTGGTCGGCGACGGCGAACGCCCGGGAGGTGTACGGGTCGAGGTATTCCATACCGCGCTGCGTGTAGACGGAGAGCAGGCCCTCGCGGCGCAGCGCGCGGTTGATGTCGACGGGCCGGCTGACCGGCGAGATCCCGTACTCGCTGAGGGCGACGACGGTGGTGCCGCGGTCGCGCAGGCCGGCGAGGAGCGGGCCGAGGGCGGCGTCGGCCTCGCGGGCGGCCCGGACGGCCTCGGGGCCGTCGGGGCCGAACCGCTGGAGGTCGTAGTCGAGGTGCGGGACGTAGATGAAGGACAGGTCGGGGTCGCGGGTGTCGGCGACGTGCCGGGCGGCGCCGGCGATCCAGCGGGTGGAGGTGAGCGAGGCGGTCGGGCCCCAGTAGTTGAAGAGCGGGAACTCTCCCTGGGCAGCGGTCAGTTCGTCGCGCAGGGCGGCGGGGACGGTGTAGCAGTCGGGGGCCTTGCGGCCGTCGTAGTGGTAGACGGGGCGGGGGGTGAGGACGGTGTCGACGTCCGCGCCCATGGCCCACCACCAGCACAGGTAGGCGGTGGTGTGGTCCGGGTCTCGGCGGCGGGCGGCCTGCCAGACCTTCTCGCCGCGGACGAGGGCGTTGTGCTGGCGCCACATCATCACTTCGCCGTGGTCGCGGAAGTACCAGCCGTTGCCGACGGCGCCGTGTTCGCGGGGCAGGGTGCCGGTGGTGAGGGTGGCCTGGACGGTGGCGGTGACGGCGGGGAACACGGTGTCGAGCGCGGCGGTGAAGCCCTGCTCCCCGATGGCCCGGACGTTCGGCATGTGCGGCAGCAGCCGGGGGGTGAGGCCGACGGTGCACAGGACGGCGGTCTTCCGCCGCCGGCCGGAGGGGGTGGGGGCGGTCATGAGCCGGGCTCCTTCTGCGCGGCGGGGGCGGTCGGGACCGGGGCGAGCGCGGTGAGGCCGAGTGCGGTCAGCTCCCGCGCAGTCCAGGCGAGTTCGGCGGCGACGCCCCGGGCGAGTCCGGCGTCGCCGACGGGCCGGGCCGCCTCGGGCAGCACGGACCAGGTGTACGTCTCCACCTCGACGTGGTCGGTGACGGCGTGGTACCCGCCGAACAGGGTCCGCAGGGTGTCGCGCAGCACGGGGCGGGTGGAGGTCAGCGGCGGGGCCGGCTCCTCGTGCAGCGGCACGTGGTAGTGGATGCGCCAGGGCGCCTTGCCGGGCAGGGCTCCGGCCAGGGCGGGCCCGAGGTCGTCGGAGCCGTGGAGGCCGGTGCCGTCGGGCCCGGCCTCGCGGGTCTGGTGCAGGAAGCGCGGCTCGGCGAAGGCGGCCAGCGCCTCCCGGACCCGGGGGTCCTGCGGGTCGGTGGCCTCCAGGGCGCTGGAGGCCTGGAGCTTGACGACCTGGAGTCCGGCGGCGAGCAGCCGGCCGACGGCGGTGCCGGGGTCCTCGTGCGCGACGGCGAGGTGGCAGGCGTCCAGGCAGAGCCCGATCCGCTCGTGGTCGACGCCCGAGAGCACGGATACGGCCTGCTCGGTGGTCTCGGCGACACAGCCCGGCTCGGGCTCGACGGCGACGCGCACGGTGCGTCCGGTCTCCGCCTCGATCCGGGCGAGGCCGGCGGCGAGCGCGTCGAGGTTGCGGGCGGCGGCGGCCGTGCGGGTGCGCGACCAGGCGGTGCGCCAGGCCAGCGGCAGGGTGGAGACGGAGCCGTGCAGGGCGTCGTCGGGCAGCAGTCCGGCGAGGATCCGGGCCAGGTTCAGGGTGTAGTCGAGCCGGGCGGGCTCGGACCAGTCCGGGTAGTACACGGCCCGTTTGACCACGGGCGCGTGGAAGCCCCGGTAGGGGAAGCCGTTGAGGGTCACCGTCTCCAGTCCGCGGGCGGTGAGCTCGCCGCGCAGCCGGGCGACGGCGGCCGGGTCGGCGGCGAGGGCTGCGGCCGCGTCCACGGGCAGCCACAGGCCGAGGCCGACGAGGGGCTCGCCGGTGGCCCGGCGGACCGGTTCGGCGTACGTGTCGAGCTGGGCGGTGATCCCCTCCAGGGTTTCCGCGGGGTGCACGTTGGTGCAGTAGGCGAGGTGGACGGTGGTGCCGTCCGGGTGGCGGAAGCGCATCAGGCGTTCCTTCCTCCTGATCAGTTTCCGCCGCGGGCGATGGAGTTGCCCGCGTAGAGGCCGGCGGCCTGGACGTCCGTGTAGCCGTCGAGGCCGAGGCGGCCCGACTGGGCGTAGAAGGCGACCGGGTTGCGCCACAGCACGCGGTCCACGTCGTCCTCGTCGAAGCCGGCGGCGAGCATGGCCTCGGCGGTGGCGCGGGTGAGCAGCGGGTCGCTGTGGCCCCAGTCGGCGGCGGAGTTGACGAGGATCCGCTCGGTGCCGTGCTCCTTGAGGATGGCGACCATGCGGTCGGGGGTCATCTTGGTGTCGGGGTAGATGGAGAAGCCCATCCAGCAGCCGGAGTCGCGGACCTCGCGGACGGTGACCTCGTTGAGGTGGTCGAGGACGACGAAGCCGGGGTCGATGCCGGATTCGCGGATCACGGCGAGGGAGCGTCCGGTGCCGCCGGCCTTGTCGCGGTGCGGGGTGTGGACGAGGGCGGGCAGGGCGAACTCGACGGCGAGGGCGAGCTGGACGGCGAAGGCGTGGTCCTCGGCCTCGGTGACGGTGTCGTAGCCGATCTCGCCGACGGCGACGACCCCGTCCTTGGCGAGGTAGCGGGGCAGCAGGTCCAGTACGGGCGTGCAGCGCGGGTCGTTCGCCTCCTTGGGGTTGAGGCCGATGGTGCAGTGGTGGCTGATGCCGAACTGGGCGGCCCGGTAGGGCTCCCAGCCGAGGAGGGCGTCGAAGTAGTCGGTGAAGCTGGCGGGGGAGGTGCGGGGCTGGCCCAGCCAGAACGCGGGCTCGACCAGCGCGCGCACGCCGGCGGCGTGCATCGCCCGGTAGTCGTCCGTGGTGCGGGACGTCATGTGGATGTGCGGGTCGAAGATGCGCATGGTCGGGCTCCGGTAGGGGTTGGCGGGGCGTCAGTTGTCGAGGGTGGCCACGAGCCACAGGTCGGCCGGCACGGTGCGGTCGGCGGCGCGCCGTTCGGCGGCGAAGCCGTGTGCCATCCGGGCGAGTTCGGCGTCGCGGCGGTCGTGCAGGCCGGCCACCTTGGCGAGGGGGATGCCGGTGAACAGGCACTTGAGGACGGCCTGGCGCCAGCGGTACTGGTCGAGGTGGGCGCGGGCGTAGGGGCCGAGGGCGGCGGCGATGAGCCGGTTGTCGTTGGTGCGCACGGCGTCGTCGGTGAGGTGCACGGCGCGGTCGCCGACCGGCAGGAACGGCAGGGCGCGCAGGACTCCGCGGCGTTCGGCGGCGTCGCCGTGCGCGTACCGGTCGGCGGCTTCGGCGGTCAGGGCGGTGCCGGAGGTGCCGTAGCGGGTCAGGGCGAGCAGCAGGACGGTGCGTACGGCGTCCTCGACGGCCCAGTCGGCCCAGCCGGGCAGGGGGCCGCGGCCGTACTCGCGTCCGGCGGCGGGGAAGCGCCGGTCGAGGGCGGCGGGGCCTTCGGCGGCGACGGCGTCCTCGGCGGCGGTGAGCCGGATGCGGTGCTCCTGGTCGAGGACGGAGCGGAGGGACTCGCGGAGGGTGCGCAGGGTCAGCGCGTCGTGCACGGTGCTGTCCGCGAGGGTGGCGGCGGGCGGGGCGAGGGTGGGGGCGGTCATACCGGTACGGCCTCCTTCTGTGGGGTCTGCTGCTGCGGCCGCCGGCCGGCGGCGTCGTGCAGGAAGGCGATGCTGTGGCGGGCCGACTCCGCTGCGGCGTGGCTGTGGCGCGGGAGTTCGACGGAGACGAGGCCCTGGTAGCCGGTGTCGGCGAGGGCGCGCAGGACGGGCGGGAAGTCGATCTCCCCCTCGCCGAAGGGGAGGTGCTCGTGCGTGCCGCGGCGCATGTCCTCGATCTGGACGTGGGCGAGGCGGTCGGCGGCCAGGGCCACGCAGCCGGCGACGGGCCACGGCTCCAGGCAGCGGCAGTGGCCGATGTCCAGGGTGAGGCGGAAACGGTCGGGCCGGCCGAGGTCGGCCAGCAGTCTGCGGTAGCCGGCGAGGTCGGCGACGAGCATGCCCGGCTCGGGTTCGAAGGCCAGGTCGATCCCGGCGGCCTCGGCGTGCCCGAGGGTTTCGGCGCAGCCGTCGACCAGCCGATGCCAGGCCTGTTCGCGGCTGGTGTCCGGGTCGGGGGTGCCGCTCCAGAAGTGCACGGCACCGGCGCCCAGGACCGCGCCGATGCCGACGGCCCGGCGCAGCAGGTCGAGGCGGAGCGCGCGGCCCGCCGGTTCGGCGGACAGCAGGGTGGGCCGGTGCTTGCGGTGCGGGTCGAGGAGGTAGCGGGCGCCGGTCTCGATCACGACGTCCAGGCCGGTGTCGTCCAGGGCGCGCCGGATCCCGTTCAGGCGTGCGGCGAGTCCGGGGGCGTACGGGTCGAGGTGCTGGTGGTCCAGGGTCAGCGCGACGCCCTCGTAGCCGAGGTCGGCGAGGAGGCGCAGGGCGTCGCCGAGGCGGTGGTCCGCGAGGCCGTTGGTGCCGTACGCGAAGCGGAGCGCGGCGGGTGCGCTCATGTCGGGGAGACCTTCCGGGCGAGCCGGCGCGCCACCGGCAGGGCGGCGGCGAGCGCGGCGGCGGGTCGGGGGGCTCCGGCCCGGGCGGCGAGGGCGGCCTGGAGGGGCAGGAGGGCGTGGATGCCGGCGCCGACGGCCCGCCGCACCTCGGGGGCGGCGGGGTGGCGGACGGCGCTGGCGAGGGCGGGTCCGTAGCCGGCGGCGTAGAGGGCGAGGGCGGCGCCCTGGACGGGTCCGGCGGCACGGGTGAGGGTGCCGGCGGCCGCGGCGGCGGAGGACAGTGCGGTCAGGGCCGCCTCGTGCGGCGGGGCGCCCGCGACCTCGTGGCGGCTGAGCCGGGTCAGGGCCAGGGTGTGGCCGGCGACGGCGGCGGCCGGTGCGAGGGCCGGGCGGGCGGGGCCGGGGCCGGTGCCGTGCAGGACGTCGAGGCCGCGGGCGGCGGCCATCACGGCGGGCCCGAAGGGGGTGTTCTTGGCCCCGAGGTCGTAGGCCCACACGGCGGCGGCCAGGGGCAGGGTCCGGGTGAGGACGGTGCGGGTCCCGCCGGCGAGGGCGGCCGCCGCCAGTCCGGCGGCGGTGAGCGCGGCGGCCGTGGTCAGGGCGGCACGGGGGCTGATCCGGCCGGACGGCAGGGGCCGTTCGGGCCGCTCGGCGGCGTCCTGCTCCCGGTCGGCCCAGTCGTTGAGGGCCATGCCCGCCCAGTAGAGGCAGACGGATGAGCCGGCCAGGCCCAGGGTGCGGGGGCCGGTACCGCGCCCCGCGGCCAGCGCCCCGGCGAGGACGTCGCCGGGGACGGTGATCGCGGCGGGCGCCCGGAGCAGTTCGGCGTAGGCGCGCAGGGTGCGGCGGGCCCGGAAGGCCCGGCCGGGGAAGGGCGGCAGGCGCAGCGGTCCGCCGGGGGCGGTGGCGTGGGGGCGGGGCCGCCCGGCCGCGGGGGCCGTCGCGGCCGGGCCGGCGGCGGGGCCCGCTGCTGCCGGGGTCACGGCCGGGCCCCGCTCAGCGGGTTGGGGCGTACCGGCGCGGGGGCGGTGGCCGGGGCGGTGGCCCAGGCGCGCAGGGTCTCGTACTGGAGGGTGAGGTTGTGCTCGGTGGAGCCGGCCGGGTCCTTGAAGAAGAAGCCGAGGGGGGCCAGCGCCCCGGCCTCGCCGCGCCGGCCGGCCAGCGCGGTGAGCCGTACGAGGTCCAGGACCAGCGGGGCGGCGAGCGCGGAGTCGCAGCCCTGCCAGGTGAACTGCATGGTCATGCGGACGCCGAGGAAGCCCTCGAAGGAGATGTGGTCCCAGGCGGTCTTCCACTCCCCCATCTCGGGGACGTTGTCGATGTGCGTCTGCCCCTGGACGGCGTGCCCGACGGTCTCCTCCAGGGAGCGCTGCTTGGACTCGGTCTTGGAGCGGGCGGCGGCCGGGTCGGCGAGGGTGGCGCCGTCGCCGCCGCCGAGCAGGTTGGTGCCGGACCAGGAGCGCAGGCGCAGCGCGCGCTGCGTGAACATGGGCGCGAGGGCGCTCTTGACGAGGGTCTCGCCGGTCTTGCCGTCGCGGCCGGCGTGCGGGACGCGGCGCAGCCGGGCCAGTTCCTCCAGGGCGGGCAGGCTGGCGCCCGCCGAGGGGGTGAAGTTGACGTAGGAGCAGCCCGCGGTGAAGGCGGCGTAGGCGTAGAGGGAGCTGGCGGGCAGGGTCACCGAGCCGGCGGCGAGGCCCGCTTCGAGGGCGGCGAGGTCCAGGAAGGCCGGGTCGGGGTCGGGCAGCGGCTCCGTGGAGGAGACGTTGACCACGACGACCTGTTCGAGGGCGTGCCGGTCGCGGAAGGCGGCCATGTCCTCGGCGAGGCGGGCGGCGGTCTCGGACTGGGGCTCGCCCGGGCGGGCGGATCCGTCGCGGATCTCCAGTTCGGCGGCGGCCAGCGGGGTGTCCAGCGCCCCCAGGACGGACGCGGGCAGCACGCCCGCGTCCACGAGCTGCCGGGCCCTCGCCGACAGCGGTGTGCCGACGACGTCGTGGCCGCCGAACACCAGGTCGGCGAGGGCCGGGAGGGGTGCGTCCGCGAAAGGGGGGGTTTCGGTGACGCACCCGACGGGGGAGGCGGCACCCGCGACGATGGCGGCGGCGCCGGCGACGGCGGCCGTGGCGACCGAGCCTCGCGCGCCGACCATCCAGACGCCGATTCGGGGTGCTGATCCGGTCGTGTCTCGCATGGTGTGCCAATCCTCCTGAGCCATGGGGAATGTGGGGCCGGGGTGTGGGGTCCGGGGCCCGTCCGGTGCGGTGGACGGGCCCCGGGCGGGGGCTACTTGCCCAGGTCGGCGGGGTAGGGCCAGACGTCGAACGCGGCGGTGACCTTGGCGTCGGAGCGGCACAGCCACTTGGCGGTGACCTTGTTCACCGTGTGCCGGGGCAGGTGCTTGTTGTCGTTGGCGTCGTTGACCGGCTTGCCGATCGACTGGAGCTCCCAGGCCATGCCGGTGAGGCGGTTGATGTGCGCCCAGAAGCGGCGGTCGATGTCCAGCAGCTGGAAGGACTGGAGGTAGGCGTGCCAGCGGTGGTAGGCCTGGGTGGGGGTGGGGGGCGTGTAGTTCATCATGTGGACCTTGTTGCCGGCGGGGCGGCGCGGGTCGAACAGGGTGCCCTGGCCGAACTCCTGGAAGGCGAAGACGAGGCCCTTGGGGTCGCGGCCGTACCACTTGTCGTAGACCTTCTTCTGCTCGCGGGAGAGCAGTTCGAAGTGGGCGCGGTTCGGCTGGATGATCTCCATCCAGCTGCGCGGGTAGCGGCCGCCCTTGCGGGTGGCGACCCAGGCGTCGTACGACTTGGTGAACCCGCCGAAGGGGGCGGTGATCGCCCCGACCGCGGCCTTCATCTCCGCGCTGGGGTTGTAGTACGACATCTCGTCGTAGTCGTACCAGAACTCGCTCGCCCAGCGGTCGCCGACCAGGCCCTCGACCTTGGGCAGCTCCGGGCGGTGGCGGCCGTGGGCGGCGGCCGGCGTCGCGCCGACGAGGCCGACGGTGGCGGCGGCTCCGGCGACGCCGAGGGCGGTCCGCAGGACGCTCCTCCGGTCCATGGAGTTGAGCGGCATGGTCGTGCTCCTTCGGGGTCTGGCGCGGATGCGGACGGGCATTCGGGGGACTGCGATGACCTGTACTTTTCCGTGGCCCGCTATGGCCGCTCTATACGTTCCGTACGTCTGTCCGGGCCCCCGGGAACGCGGCCGCGCAGGCCCCCTGGGCGGGGGCCTGCCCGGGTTCGGATACGGACGGGTCCGGGGGCGGCTACGCCTCCAGGGGGTTGCGGCGCAGGGCGGGCGAGAGCAGCGCGGCGAGCGCGGTGAGGCCCATGGCGGCGCTGAGGCCGAGGACGGTACGGGCTGGCCCGTACGCCTCCAGGGCGAAGCCCGCGGCGACGGGTCCGGCGGCCATGGCCCCGCCGCCGACCAGCATGGCGAGGGAGTTGGCCCTCCCCCGCATCCGGTCGGGGGCGACGCGGACCATGAACACCCCGCCGGCGACGTTGAAGACGC
Organism: Streptomyces sp. NPDC044002; assembly: GCF_056434525.1. NCBI lineage: Bacteria > Bacillati > Actinomycetota > Actinomycetes > Kitasatosporales > Streptomycetaceae > Streptomyces > Streptomyces sp. NPDC044002. The sequence continues at coordinate 361,255 of NZ_JBWKEZ010000001.1, read as the reverse complement.
CGCCGACGTAGCCGCTGGCCGCGAAGAGGGCGCCGAGGGCGAAGGGGTCGCGCAGGACGGCGACGGGCACCATGAGCGCGGTCCAGACGGCCAGTCCGCCCAGGACCAGGGCGCGCAGGGAGAACCGGGTGGCCCACCAGCCGCCGCTGATGGCGCCGACGAGACCGCCGGCCCCGCTCAGCGAGAGGACGAGGCCGATCTCGAACTGCGAGCCGCCGTTCTCCTGGATCCCGGTCATCACCGCGAGGTTGAGGCCCTGGAAGAGGAGGTTGGAGACGGCCACGGCGGCCATGACGGCGCGCAGGAAGTGCTGGCGCCACATCCAGACGAGGCCCTCCTTGACGTCCGCGAGGAGGTCGGGGCGCGGGCCGGTGCGCTCGGTCTGGAGCTTGCCCCGGACCCCGAACAGCAGGGCGACGGAGGCGAGCTGGCCGACGAGTGCCGCCACGTAGGGGAAGGAGGCCCCGAGGGCGACCAGGCCGCTGCCCAGGGGCTGGCCGGCGATGGCCGCGCCGCGGGTGCGGGCCTCGTTGCCGGTAAGGGCGGCGGGGAGCTGTTCGGCGGGGACGACGGCGGGGACGGCGGCCCGCTCGGCGAGCTGGTGCAGGACGCCGAGGGTTCCCTCCACGAAGGCGGCGGCGAGCAGGGCCCACAGCCAGACGTGTCCGCTGAGCAGCAGTGCCGCGACCGCCCCGGCGACGAGCGCCTGTCCGAGGCCGGCGCCGAGCATGATCCGGCGCCGGTCCCAGCGGTCGACGAGGGCGCCGCCGGGGAGCTGGACGAGGAGCTGCGGGAGGAGCAGGGCGGTGCCGACCAGGCCGGCGTCGCCGGGCGAGCCGGTGAGCCAGAGCACGGTGAGCGGGTAGGCGACGGCGGTGGCCCGCCCGGCGAGCAGCGACAGCCCGGCACCGCCCCAGAGCAGCGAGAAGTCCCGGTTCCGCCGCAGCGGTACGGCCGCCTCGCCTCCCCCGGCGGGGTTCCCGCTCCCGGCCTCGGCGTCGGCCCCGGCCTCGGCCGTTGCCCCGGCCCCGGCCCCGGCCTCGGCGTCGGCGTCGGCCGGCGCCCCGGCAGGTGCCGGCGGGGTTCCCTCCGTCAGGGTCGCCCCGGCCTGCGGGGTGGCCCCGGCGGGGGCGGCCTCTCCCGGGGTCCCGTCACCGGAGGCGTTCAGGTGCCACTGGAGGACCGCCGGGTCGGTCGCCGTCTTCGGCGGCGGGGTCACCGTACGGCCAGGGCGGGGCGGAGCCCGGCCAGGTCGTGGGCGGCGTCCGCGTCAGGGTCCGTGTCCGGGCCGGAGTGGGTGTGCTCCAGGACCGCCATGGCGCTGTGCATCTTGTTGGTGGCCTGGGCGAAGGCGATGCTCATCGGCCCGTCCAGCACCTCCGCGGTGACCTCCTCGCCCCGGTGGGCGGGCAGGTCGTGCATGAAGGCGGCGCGCGGGCTGGTCTCCCACAGGCCGGCGGTGACCTGGAACGGGGCGAAGACCTCCCGCCAGTTCGCGTCCGGCTTCTCGGTGCCCGTGGTCTGCCAGCGCGTCGTGTAGACCACGTCGAAGCCCTCGGGCAGCACGTCCATGTCGTGCCGCTCCACGAGCACCGCGCCGGTGCGCTCGGCCTGGGCCAGCGCCCGCCGGGTGATGGAGGGCAGCAGCCCGTAGCCGGGCGGGGTGCGCAGCTCGAAGTGGACGCCCGGGAAGCGGGTGAGGGCCAGGGCCAGGGCGGCGGCGGTGTTGTTGCCCTCGCCGACGTACAGGATGCGCAGCCCCTCGATCCGGCCGAAGTGGCGCAGCAGGGTGGTGAGGTCGGTGAGGGCCTGGGTGGGGTGTTCCTCGGCGCTCATGGCGTTGACGACGGCCATCCGGCCCTGGGCGGCCCAGCCGCGCAGTTCGGCCTCGGGGCCGGCGGTGCGGGCGACGAGGACGTCGAGCATGCCGGACAGGACGCGGCCGGTGTCCTCGACGGACTCCCCCGTGTTGAGCTGGAGGTCGCCGGGGCCGTAGGCGACGATGCGGGCGCCGACGCGCAGGGCGCCGGAGGAGAAGGCGGTGCGGGTGCGGGTGGAGGTCTTGGCGAAGTAGATGCCGGCGACGAGGCCGTCGAGGGCGTCGGAGCCGGTGGCGGTGCCCGCCGAGAACTGGGCTCCGCGGGCGACGATGCGGCGCAGGTCCAGGTCGGTGAGGTCGTCGATGGAGATCAGGTGGCGGGCGGGGCGGCGGCCCTGCCGGTCGGTGGTGTGGCGGTCCATCGGATCAGCCCTTCCGGGGGTGGTCTGCGCCGGCCTGGCGGGCGGCGGCGGCTTCGAGCGCGGTGGCGGTCTGGGCGACGGTGTGGTTGCGGAGCGCGGTGGCCAGGTCGAGGGCCAGTCCGTGCCGGCGGGCGGTGACGAGCAGGGGTGCGACCAGCAGGGAGTCCCCGCCGAGGTCGCGGAAGTCGTCGTGGACGCCGACCTGTTCGAGGCCGAGGACCTCGGACCAGACCTCGGCGAGCACCTTCTCCAGGTCGGTGCGGGGGGCGGTGTAGGGCAGCGGGGTCGCGGTGGCCTGGCGGGAGGCCAGGGCGGCCTTGTCGCGCTTGCCGTTCGCGGTCAGCGGGAGCTGTGCGACGACGGTGACGGTGGCCGGGATGACGGCGGCGGGCAGGACGGTACGCAGCCGGTCGCGCAGGGCTGCCACCTCGACGGGCGCCCCGTCGGCGGGTACCACCCAGGCGGCGAGCCGCTTGCCGCCGTCGGCGGCGTCCACGGGGGTGACGAGGGCCTCGCGGACGGCCGGGTCGGCGGTCAGGGCGGCTTCGGCCTCGCCGGGTTCGACGCGGTGGCCGCGGATCTTGACCTGCTCGTCGGCGCGCCCGGTGAACTCCAGGATCCCGCCGGGCAGGAGGCGGGCCAGGTCGCCGGTGCGGTAGATGCGGGTGCCGGGGAGTCCGTACGGGTCCGGCAGGAACGATTCAGCGGTGAGTGCGGGCTGTCCGGCGTAGCCGCGCGCCAGCCCCTCGCCGCCGAGCCAGACCTCGCCGGCGATGCCGTCGGGCACGGGCCGCAGCCGCTCGTCGAGGATCCGCAGCAGCACCCCGGGCAGGTTGGAGCCCAGCGGGACCAGCGTCCGCCCGGTGTTCGGGCGGACGTACCCGAAGGTGGCGGCGACGGTGGCCTCGGTGGGCCCGTACTCGGCGCCGAGCAGCATCCGCCCGCCGGCCGCGGCGATCCGGGCGGAGACCCGCTCGGCCTGGGCGGTCGGGTAGGCGTCGCCGGCGCAGACGGTGATCCCGGCGAGGCCGCCGAGTTCGCTGTCGGTGAGCTGCGCCTCCAGCAGCTGGAGGTGGCCGGGGGTCAGCCCGACGAAGGAGTACGGGGCCCCGGCCATCAGCAGCGGACCGAACTCGCCCGGCTGCCAGTCCTGCGGCAGCAGGTGCACCGGCTGCCCGGTGAGCAGCGGCGCGTACAGGGCGGGCATGCCCAGGTCGAAGCCGACGGAGGTGAACCAGGGGGCGCCGCCGGTGCCCGCCTCCGCGTAGGCCCGTACGGCCCAGTCGAGGTAGTGGGCGAGGGCGCGGTGGGTGACCTCGACGCCCTTGGGGGTGCCGGTGGAGCCGGAGGTGTGCAGGACGTACGCCAGCCGGTCCGGGTCCAGGCCGAGGCCGAGCGGGCTCCCGTCGCCCTCGTGGGAGACGTCCTCGGCGGCGAGCACCCGCCCCTCGGGCAGGATCCCGGCGAAGCGTCCGGCGTACGAGGCCTGCGTGAGGGCCAGTTCGAAGCCGAGGGCGGCGATCCGGGCGTCCGGGGTGCAGGGGTCGACCGGGAGCTGCGCCGCGCCGGCCTTCCACACGCCGAGCAGGGCTGCCACCAGTTCGGGTCCGCGGTCCAGCAGGACGGCGACCCGGGTCTCGGGGCCGGCGCCGAGGGCGCGCAGCCTGCGGGCGATGCGGTTGGCCCGCTCGTCGAGCTCGGCGTACGAGGTGCCGGGGGTGCCGGCGCCGGTGAGGGCGGTGGCCCACGGGGTGCGGGCGGCCCGTGCCTCGAAGCCGGTGAGGACGTCCACCGGGGTCTCGGGGTGCGGCAGCGGCGGCGCGGCCAGGCGGGCCTTCTCGCAGGCGGTGGGGAAGGCGCCGGTGGCGTCCCCGTCGGCGCCGGTGCGGGCCATCTCGGCGAGCACGGCCTGGTAGAGCCCGGCGAGGCGTTCGGCGTTGGCCTTGGCGAGGGTCCTCGTACGGGAGGCGATCGACATGTGGCCGCGCACCGGGGTGCCGACGACGAGCGGGAACTCGTTGGGGCTGTCGTCGCGGCTGGCCATGATGTCGATGAGCTCCACGTCGACCTGGTGGAAGTCGAGGTAGTGGAAGAGCACGTCGATCAGGTGGCTCTCGCCGCCGGGCACGCGCATGGCGGGCATCGGGTAGCGGCGGTGCGGCCACAGCGAGACCTCGCGGGCGAACACCTCCTGGGCCAGCTCGCCCCAGGTCGCGGCGCCCGTGCGGTAGGGGAAGGGCACGGAGTTGAGGTACATGCCGGAGACGCGCTCGGCGCCGGCCTCCTCGGGGCGGGCGTCGGCGACCATGCCGCCGCGGAAGGCTCCGGCCCGGGTCAGCATCGACAGGACCTTGCTGTGCGCGGCGTGCAGGACGCTCTTGTACGGGACCTGCGCGGCCGAGGCGAGGGCGCGCAGGCCCGGCTCGGCCTCGGCGAGGTCGATGTCGATGCGGTAGCGCTCGTCGATGCCGTGCGGGTCGCCGCCCCAGCCGGTGGGGATGGTGAACTTCTCGTGGGTGTCGACGAGTTCGCGCCAGTAGTCGCGGTCCTCGGTACTGGCCAGGGAGCGCAGTTCGCCGGCGATGAAGTCGGCGTAGCGGACGGCCGGGACGGGCGGGGCCGGTTCGGGTTCGCCGCCGGCGCGCATCGCGTTGTAGGCGCGGAGCAGTTCCATCAGCTGGGAGTGGTAGCTCCAGCCCTCGATGACGGGGTGGCACTCGGTGATGGACAGCCACCAGCTCTCGTCGTCGACGAGGTGGACGGCCATCCGCATGAGGGGGGCGGCGGTGAGGTCGAACAGCTCCTCGCGGTCGCGGTCGGCGAAGGACCACAGGGTGGACTCGCGGTCCTCGCGGGGCAGGTGGCGCAGGTCCTCGAAGACGCAGGGCATGGAGACGGTGCCGACGGCGTGGACGAGCTGGAGGGGCTCGCTGTAGCCGGCCATGGCGAAGGAGGTCCGCATCACCTCGTGGCGTTCGACGATCAGGTCGGCGGCGCGCCGGAAGACCTCGGGGTCGAAGGGGAGCGCGTCGCGGATCCGGAAGGAGGTGATGTTGTGGTAGCGGTTCTCGCCGCTGCGGCCGTGCATCTCGACGAGCATTCCGGCCTGGATCCGGGAGACCGGGTAGGCGTCGGTGACGTCGGCGGGCAGGGTGAGCCGGTCCTCCTCGGAGATCAGGGCGAAGGGGGCGACGGGCCCGTCGGCCCGTTCGGCGGAGCCGTCGCCGGCCTGGTCGCCGAGGGCGGCGCGGAGCTTGGCGACGGTGCGGTGTTCGAAGACGTCGCGGACGCTGGTCTCCCAGCCGGCCTCGCGCAGGGCGCCGACGAGGGAGACGGCGCGGATGGAGTCGCCGCCGAGGTCGAAGTAGTTGTCGTGGACGCCGACCTTCTCCAGGCCGAGGACCTGGGCCCAGACGGCGGCGATGGAGGCCTCGGCGGCGTCGCGGGCCTCGACGTGCTCGCCGACGGCGGTGGCCTCGCGGCCGGGGGCGGGCAGGGCGCGCCGGTCGAGCTTGCCGTTGGCGGTCAGCGGGAGGGCGTCCAGGCTCAGGTAGGCGGAGGGGATCATGTAGGCGGGCAGGGCCTCGGCCAGCGCGTCCTTGAGTGCGGCGGGGGCGAGCGCGGTCCCGTCGGCGCCGGGGGCGGGGACGAGGTAGGCGACGAGCTGCTTGTCGCCGGGGGTGTCCTCGCGGACGAGGGCGACGGCCTCCGCGACGGCGGGCAGCGCGGTCAGGGCGGTCTCGATCTCGCCGAGTTCGATGCGGTAGCCGCGGAGTTTGACCTGGTGGTCGATGCGGGCGACGAAGTCGAGGCTGCCGTCGGGCAGGACCCTGGCGAGGTCGCCGGTGCGGTAGATGCGGGCGCCGGGGGCTCCGTACGGGTCGGGCAGGAAGCGTTCGGCGGTCAGGTCGGGGCGGCCGGCGTAGCCGCGGGCCAGGCCGGTGCCGCCGATCCACACCTCGCCGGGGACGCCCAGCGGCAGCGGCCGCAGCTGCTCGTCGAGGACGTACATGGTGGTGTTCGGGATGGCCCGGCCGATGGAGACGAGTTCGGTGGTGACGGGGCCGTGGGGGGCGCCGTCGGCGGCGAGGAAGTGCGCCGAGTTCCCGACGGTGATCTCGGTGGGGCCGTACTCGGCGGCGAGGCGGGTGCCGCCCTGGCCCGCGGCGGCGGCCCAGCGCTCGGCGAGGCGGTGGGTGAAGGAGTCGCCGGCGGCGATGACCAGTCCGGCCAGGTCGCGGACCTGCGCGGGCTCCAGCTGCTGGGAGAGCAGGTCGAGGTGGCCGGGGGTGAGCTTGATGAAGGCGTACGGTCCCCCGTCCGCGAGCAGCGCGCCCAGGTCGGCGGTGTCGAAGTCCTGGGGCAGCAGGTGGACGCTCTGCCCGGTCATCAGGGGGGCGTACAGGTCGGGGACGCCGAGGTCGAAGGCGACGGAGGAGAACAGGGGCGCGCCGCCGGTGCCGGCCGAGGCGTAGGCGCCGGCGGTCCAGGTGAGGTAGTTGGCCAGGCCCCGGTGGCCGATGAGGACGCCCTTGGGCCTGCCGGTGGAGCCGGAGGTGTAGATGACGTAGGCGAGCTGGTCGAGGTCGTACGCGGCGGGCAGTTCGGCGTCGGCGGTGGCGAGGGCGGTCCGCTCGGCCGGGTCGTCGACGACGATCAGGTCCGGTCCCTCGAAGCGGTCCGCGTGCCGGGTCTGGGTGACGACGAGCCGGGTGCCGGTGTCGCCGAGCATGAAGGAGATGCGCTCGTCGGGGTAGCCCGGGTCGATCGGCACGTACGCGGCGGCGGCCCGCCAGATGCCCAGCAGGGCGGCGACCAGGTCGGGGCCGCGGTCCAGGAGCACGCCGACGGTGTCGTCGGGGCGCACCCCGAGCTGGACCAGCCGGCGGGCGAACCGGTCGGCGCGGGCGTCGAGTTCGGCGTACGTGAGCTCGCCGCCGGAGTACCGGACGGCGACCGCGCCGGGGGTGGCGGCCATCCGCTCGGCGATGGTCTCGAAGACGGGCCGCAGGGCGGCGGCGTCCACGGGGGCGCCGACGGGCTCGGCGGGGCCGTCGAGGAGCAGGGCGCGCTCGGCGCCGCCGATGAACTCCAGGGCGGACAGGGGGGCGCCGGGGTCCTCGGCGACGGCGGCGAGCAGCGCGGCGTAGTGGCCGGTGATCCGGTCGGCGGTGGCGGCCTCGAACAGGTCGGTGGCGTACTCCAGGGCGCCGTGCAGGGAACCGTCGGGGCGTTCGGCGAGGTGCATGGTGAGGTCGAAGCGGGCGATCCGGCCGCTGGCGGCGACCGGGCCGGCCGTGAGGCCGGGCAGGTCGGGGCTGTCGGAGCCCTGGCCGGAGGCCAGGTCGAACATCACCTGGAAGAGCGGGGTGGTGGACAGGTCGCGTTCGGGCTCCAGCTCGTCGGCGATCCGGTCGAAGGGGGTGTCCTGGTGGTCGAAGGCGTCCAGGACGGCGGTGCGGTTGCCGGCGAGCAGCTCGCGGAAGGACGGGTCGCCCTGCCAGCGGCCGCGCAGCACGAGGCTGTTGTAGGCGTAGCCGGCCATCTGCTGGAGTTCGGGGCGGGTGCGGCCGGAGACGGCGGTGCCGACGCTGACGTCCCGCTTGCCGGTGTAGCGGCCGAGCAGCGCCTGGTAGGCGCTGAGCAGGACCATGAAGAGGGTGGCGCCCTCCTGTTCGGCGAGGGTGCGCAGGCGGGCGGCGGTGGCGGCGGGCACGTCGAACCCGGCGACGGCGCCGGCCCAGCCGCGGACGGAGGGCCGGGGCCGGTCGGTGGGCAGGCCGAGCGGTTCGGTGCCGGCGAGCTGCCCGCGCCACCAGTCGAGGGCGGCCTCGGCGGCGGGGCCGCTCTGGCGGGCGTTCATCCAGGCCGCGTAGTCGGCGTACTGGACGGGCGGTTCGGGCAGTACGCCGTCCAGCGGGCCGGTGGTGGTCCCCGCGGCCCGGTAGCAGGCGGCCAGGTCGGCGAGGAGCAGCGGCCGGGTCAGCGCGTCGCAGGCGATGTGGTGCATGACCACGACCAGGACGTGGTCGTCGGCGGCCAGGCGCAGCAGGCGCACCCGCAGCGGGGCCTGGGTGGCCAGGTCGAACACCTCGGTGGCGCGGGCCTGGGCGAAGGCGGCCGCGGCCGCGTCCCGGTCGGCGTCGGCGACGCCGGTGATCTCGGTGACGGCGTAGTCGACGGGGCCGGCCGGGTCGACGACCTGGCGGGGTTCGGCGCCGTCGAGGAGGTAGCGGGTGCGCAGGATCTCGTGGCGGGCGGCCAGTGCGTCGAAGGAGCGGCGCAGGGCGCTCTCGTCGAGGGGGCCGCGCAGCCGGTGGGCGAGCGGCAGCAGGTACTCGGGGCTGTCCGGGTCGAGCTGGTGCAGGAACCACAGCTGGCGCTGGCCGGCGGAGAGCGCCAGCGGCGCCCCCCGGTCGGCGCGCGGGATCCCGGTGCGGGCCGGGCCGCCCGCGGCGCGGCCCGCGCGGCCGGCGAGCCGTCTGCGCAGCAGCTCCGCGCGCAGCTCGTCCTGCGTGGGTGCGGTGGGTGCGGTCACGGCTGGTACTCCCTGTGGGCGATGGCGAGTTCGGCGTGGTCGAGGGTCTCGATCTCGAGGCGGACGGCCTCTTCGACGGCTGCGGCGAGACCGGCGACGGTGGGGTGCTCGAAGACGGCGCGCAGCGGCATCTCCACGTCGAACTCCTCGTGGAGGCGGGCGATGACGCGGGCGGCGAGGACGGAGTTCCCGCCGATCCGGAAGAAGCCCTGGCGGGCGCCGATCCGGCGGGTGGTGCCGTCCTCCCCGGCGAGGACCTCGGCCCAGATCTCGGCGACGATCTCCTCGACCGGGCCCTCGGGCGCGGTGTACGGCTCGTCGGAGAGGGCCGCGGCGAGGTCGGGGGCGGGCAGGGCCTTGGTGTCGACCTTGTTGTGCCGGGTGAGCGGGATCTCGGGTACGGGCACCAGCAGCGCGGGGACCATGTAGTCCGGCAGGCTGCGGGCGCAGTGGTCGAGGAGTTCGGAGTCCCCGGGCGGGGTGGGGCCGCCGGGGACCCAGTAGCCGACGAGCGCGGCGGTGGATCCGCTGCCGTGCACGACGACGGCGCACTGCGAGACGCCGGGGTGCTCGGCGAGGACGGCCTGCACCTCCCCGGTCTCCACGCGGCGGCCGCGGATCTTGGCCTGGCCGTCGGCGCGGCCGGCGAACTCGATGGTGCCGTCGGCGGACATCCGGGCCCGGTCGCCGGTGCGGTAGAGACGGGCGCCGGGGGTTCCGTACGGGTCGGGGACGAAGGCGGCGGCGGTCAGGTCGGGGCGGCCGTGGTAGCCGCGGGCCAGACCGGCGCCGCCGACGCAGAGTTCGCCGGTGGTGCCGTACGGGACGGGCTCCAGGTACTCGTCCAGGACGCGGGCGGTGACGTGCGGGTAGGCGCGGCCGACGGGTACGGCGGTGGCGGTGTCGTGGGCGTCCCAGCGGGTGGCGGCGATGGTGGTCTCGGTGAGCCCGTACTCGTTGACGAACCGCAGCAGGCGGCGGGACAGGTCCCGGGCCAGGGCGGGCGGGCAGGGCTCGCCGCCGGTCTGGCCGACGAGCGGGCGCCGGCCGAGGCCCGCGTCGATGAGCATCTGCCAGTGCGGCGGGGCGACCTGGAGGTGGCTGACGCCGTGCTCCTCGATGAGCCGCAGCTGCGCGGCGTGGTCGTTCAGGTCCCGCTCCTGGGCGAGGACCACCCGGCCGCCGGCGACGAGCGGCATCAGCAGTTCGGTGCAGGAGATGTCGAAGGTGGGCTGGGCCAGGGCGAGCCAGGCGTCGTCGGGGCCCTGCCCGAAGTCCAGGTGGGCCTGCGAGGCGCGGAGCATGGCCAGCAGGGTCCGGTGCTCGACGGCGACGCCCTTGGGGCGGCCGGTGGAGCCGGAGGTGTACATGATGTACGCGAGGCGGGCCGGGTCGGCCGGTGCCTCCGGCGGTGTGGTGGGCCAGGACGGCAGCCCCTCGGCGTGCCGCACGGCCGTGCCCTCGGCCGGCCCCTCGGCCCGGTGCGCTGTACGGGTCCACGCGTCGAGCCCGTCGGCGGCGAGCGCGGGGTCGCTGGCCGCGGCCAGGGCGGCGGCCCCGGCAGCGGCGGCGAAGTCCGCGCTGGGCGCCCAGGCTGCAAGCCCGGCGCCGGGCCGCACGGTGGCCGCCGTACCGGAGGGACCGGTCGCATCGGCGGCACGCAGGCGGCCGCTCCCGGCCGGGGCCGTTGCGGCGTCGGCGGGCAGGGGGCCCGCCGGGGCCGCCCCCGTCGGGATCCCCTGCGGACCGCCGGAGGCCAGGGCGGCCAGGCGGGCGTCGGTGTCCACCGCCAGCCAGGGGCCGTCGTGGTGGCCGCGCAGCCGGGTGGCGCCGGCCAGGTCGGAGACCAGCAGGGTGGCGCCGGCGTCCCGCAGGACGTGGCCGAGGCGGTCGTCGGGGGCCGCCGGGTCGAGCGGTACGTAGGCGGCGCCGGCCTTCCAGGTGCCGAGGTAGGCGGCGATCAGGTCGGGGGTGCGGCCCAGCATGACGGCGACGGTGGTCTCGGGGCCCGCGCCCAGTTCCCGCAGCCGCTGCCCGAAGGCCTCGGCACGGCGTTCCAGCCGGGCGTAGCTCCAGCTCTCGCCGCCGCAGACGACGGCGGTCTCGTCCGGGGTGCGGCGGGCGACGGCCGCGATCGCGGTGTGCACGGCGTCCTCGCCGGTCCGGCCGGTGCCGGGTTCGGGGGCGCCGGGGCCCAGCGCCAGGAGCTCCGTGCGCAGCGCGGCCGGGAGCAGGTCGGCGCGGCCGAGGCGGACCCCGGGGTCGGCGGTGACGGATTCCAGGAGCCGGACCCAGCCGGCGGCGAACCGTTCGACGGTGGCGGCGTCGAAGAGGGAGGTGGCGTACTCGACCATGCCGAGCAGGGAGCCGTCGGCCTGCCGCTGCACGACGAAGGTGAGGTCGGTGCGGGCGGAGCGCCAGGCTCCGCGGAAGGCGTCGACGTCGTCCGCGGCCGTGGCGGTGCCGGTGCGGCCCTCCTCGTGGAGGTCGAACATGACCTGGTAGAGGGGGGTGCGGGCGGGGTCCCGGGATTCGTCCAGCTCGGCGACGAGCCGGTCGAAGGGCAGGTCCTGGTGGGCGAAGGCGGCCCGGGCGGTGTCGCGGACCCGGACCAGTGCCTCCGCGAAGGTGGCGTCGGCGGGGGCGTCGCAGCGCATCACCAGGGTGTTGAGGAAGAAGCCGACGACGTCGGCGACCTCGGGGCGCTCGCGCCCGGCGACGGGCACGCCGACGGGTACGTCCCACTGGCCGGTGAGCCGGGCCACGAGGGTCCCGAACACGGTCAGCAGGGTCTGCTGGAGGGTGGCGCCGTGGCCGCGCCCGAGGGCGGCGGCCCGTTCGGCCAGCCCGGCGGGGACGGTGAACACGTGGGCGGCGCCGAGTCCGTCGCGGACGGCGGGCCGGGGCCGGTCGGCGGGCAGGGCGACGGGGAGGATGCCCTCCAGGGCCTGCTTCCAGTACGAGAGCTCCGCGCCGGCGGCGGATCCGGCCAGCCGGCTCCGCTGGTGGGCGGCGTGGTCGGCGTACTGCACGGGCAGGGCGGGCAGTTCGGCGGTGGTGCCGTGGTGGTGGGCGGCGGCGAGGGCCAGCAGGTCGCGTTCGAGGACGACGGAGGACCAGCCGTCGCAGGCGATGTGGTGGACGGACAGCACGAGGTGCAGGGAGCCGGCGCCGCGGACGCTGAGGGCGCGCCAGACGGGGCCGTCCTCCAGGTCGAAGGGCCGGCTGAACTCGTCCTCGATCAGGGCGCCCCGGGCGGCCGCCGTGTCCGCGCGGGTGGTGCGCAGTTCGACGCGGGCGTCGGCGTCGGCGATCTGGACGGGTTCAGTGCCGCGCAGGACGTAGCGGGTGCGCAGGATCTCGTGGCGTTCGGCGAGGCCGGTCAGGGCGGCGGCGACGGTGGTGTCGGCGTACTCGTGCGGCAGGGTGATGAAGACGGGCGCGTTCCACTCGGCGCTGCCGGGGCGCATCCGGTCCATCAGCCACAGGCCCTGCTGTCCGGGCGACAGGGGCAGGCCCGCCGCGGGGCGTTCCACGGGCCGGACGGTGTCGTCGGCGTCGTCGGCGTCGGCCCCGGCGGCGGCCAGGGCGGGGGCGTCGGCGAGCAGGGCGGCCTGTGCCTCCACGGTGGTGGCGGTGAACAGGGCGCGCAGCGGTACCCGGGTGCCGGAGGCGGCGGTCAGGGCCTCGGCGAGCCGGCTGAGGAGCAGGGAGGCGCCGCCGAGCTGGAAGAAGTCGTTGGTGGCGCCGATCTGCGCGGCGGGGATGCCGAGGAGGGCGGACCACTGCTCGGCGACGACGCGTTCGGCGGGGGTGCGCACGGGGACGTGCGCGCCCTCGGCGGCGGAGGCGGCCGCGGCGGCCGGCTCGGGCAGGGCGGAGCGGTCGATCTTGCCGTTGGCGGTGAGCGGGAACTCGGCGACGGGCACGTAGACGGACGGGATCAGCGGGTCGGGCAGGGCGCGGCGCAGGAAGGTGCGCAGTTCCTCGGGGCGCAGCAGCTCGCCGCGGGACTGGACCCAGGCGACGAGGCGGTGTCCGCCGGAGCCGTCGGGGACGGCGGCGGCGACGGCGGCGCGGACCCAGGGGTGGGCGGCGAGGGCGGCCTCGACCTCGCCGGTCTCTATGCGGACGCCGTTGACCTTGACCTGGTGGTCGAGGCGGCCGAGGTACTCCAGGGTGCCGTCGGCGAGCCAGCGGACGCGGTCGCCGGTGCGGTAGAGCCGCTCGCCGGGCGCGCCGTACGGGTCGGGCACGAAGCGTTCGGCGGTCTGGTCGGGGCGGCCCTGGTAGCCGAGGGCGAGGCCGACGCCGCCGGCGTGCAGTTCGCCGGGGACGCCGACGGGGACGGGCCGGCCGGCCGGGTCGAGGACGAGGGCCCGCATGTGGGCGATGGGGCGGCCGATGGGGACGGCGCCGGTCTGCTGGGCCGGGTCCCAGCGGTGTTCGGTGACGTCGACGGAGGCCTCGGTGGGTCCGTAGGTGTTCCAGATCTCGGCGCGGGGGGCCAGCTCGGCGAGCGCCCGGCAGAGTTCGGCGTGCAGCGGCTCGCCCGCGCTGAAGATCAGCCGCAGGGCTCCGGCGTCCTCCCGGCCGGCCTGTTCGACCAGGCGCCGGTAGACGGAGGGCACGCCCTGCAGGACGGTGACCCCGTGCGCGGCGACGGCGCGCAGCAGGGCGGCCGGGTCGCGTTCGGCGTCCTCGGGGGCGACGGCGACCGCTCCCCCGCTGATCAGCGGGGAGAAGACCTCCAGGCCGGCGGCGTCGAAGCCGATGGTGGTCTTCAGCAGGAAGCGGTCGGTGGCGCCGAGCTTGTGGCGGTGGGCCAGCCAGCGGACCCGGTTGGCGATGCCGCCGTGCGGGACCAGGACGCCCTTGGGGCGGCCGGTGGAGCCGGAGGTGTGCAGGACGTACGCGGGGCGGGCGGCGTCGGGGGCCAGCGGGAAGGCGGCGGCCTCCTCGTCCGGTACGGTCCGCGGCGCGTCGGCGACGTCGAGGACGGTGGTGCCGGCGGGCAGCCGGGCGGCGGTGCCGTGCGAGGCGAGCACGACGGCCGCGCCGGCGTCCTCCAGGACCAGGGCGAGGCGGGCCTCGGGGTAGTTGGGGTCGAGGGGGACGTAGCCGGCGCCCGCGAACCAGACGCCGAGCAGGGCGGCGATCAGCTCGGGGCCGCGGGGCAGGCAGACGCCGACGAAGTCGCCGGGGGCCACTCCGCGGGCGCGCAGGGCCGCGGCGTAGCGGACGGCGAGCCCGTCCAGGGCGGCGTAGCCGAGGGCGGCCCCGTCGGCGCCGAGGACGGCGGGGGCCTCGGGGGTGCGGGCGGCCTGGGCCCTGAACAGGGCGGGCAGCAGCAGACGGCCGGGGGCGGATCCCGACTGCGTACGGTCGTTCACGTGCTCTCCTTCATCGGGATCGGGTGGCGTCGGCCGTGCCCGAGGCCTTGGCGGTCCGGGACGGGCCCGGCGGTGCGGGTGGGTCAGGCCGCGGGGGCGGCCGACATGCGCCGGCGCAGGCTGGCGGGGCGCAGGTCGGTCCACACCTCGGTGATCCGGGCGAGGCATTCCTCGCGGGTGCCCTCGGTGCCCTCGGCGGTCCAGCCGGCGGGGAGTTCGCGCTCGGCCCACCAGAGCGAGTACTGCTCCTCGTCGTTGAGGACGACGCGGTAGCGGGTCTCCGCCTGTCCGCCGCCGTCGCCGGACCGGTTGCCGTTCTGCTGTTCGCTCATCGCTGTTCCCTTCGCGTGATCAGGTGTGGCCATCCTTGAAGAGGGCGCTATCGATGCCCTATCGAGCGCATATACGGGCCGGAACGCGGGACGGGCCCCCGGCGCCGGATGGCGTCGGGGGCCCGTGGGGGTGGGGGTGCGGTGTCAGGCTGCCGCGCTGGTCAGCGGGGTGCGCAGGGCGGCTTCCACGTCGTGGTCGAGGATCCAGCTCACGTCGGCGGCCGCGCCCCTGACGTCGCCGCCGGGGCCGCCGGGGCCGCCGCGGGGCTTGCCGCCCTCGCGGGAGCCGAGCTGTACCCGGGTGGTGTGGGGGCGGCGGAGCGCTTCGTAGCGTCCGAGGGCGGCTGCGGTGCCGTCGGCGCCCGGGGCCGCCTCGGCGAGGCAGACGGCGAGGGCGACGGCGTCCTCGACGGCCTGGTTGGCGCCCTGTCCGTGGTGCGGGAGCATCGGGTGGGCAGCGTCGCCGAGCAGGGTGGTGCGGGCGGTGCTCCAGCGTTCCAGCGGGGCCCGGTCGTACAGGGCCCAGCGGCGCACCTCGCCGGCCGCGCCCACCAGTTCGCGGACCTGCGGTGCCCAGCCGGCGAGTACGGAGTCCAGGTCGGCCCGGTCGCCGGCGCTGGTCCAGGACTCGGCGTCGCCCTCGGGGGCGGGGGCCACCACCACGTAGGTGAACTCCCGCCCGCCGGAGACCGGGTAGCACAGCACCCGTGCGCGGGGGCCGGCGAACATGTACATCCGGGCCGGGTCGAGGCCGGGTACGTCCGCCGCGGCGACCAGTCCGCGCAGGGCGCTGTTCCCCGAGTACACGGGGGCGTCGTCGCCGGCGAGGGCGCGCCGCACGGCCGAGTGCACCCCGTCGGCGCCGACCAGGACGTCGGCCCGGCCGGTGGTGCCGTCCGCGAACTCCAGCAGCACCCCGTCGGGGCGCTCCTCGTACCGCAGCAGCTCCTTGCCGGTTCGCACCCGCTCCGCCGGGACCAGGCCGGCCAGCATGCGGTGCAGGTCGCCGCGGTGGACGGTGAGGTAGGGGGCGCGGAACTGCCGCTCCCAGGACTCGCCCATCTCCTGCACGGCCACCGGGGAGCCGTCGTGGAAGGCGCGGACCTCCAAGGCCTCGGGGCGGACGGCCAGTTCGGCCAGGCGCGGGCCGAGGCCCAGGCGCTCCAGCAGCCGGGTGCCGTTGGGGCCCAGGTGCATGCCGACGCCCTGCTCGCGCAGGGCCTCGCCGCGCTCGTACACGGTGACGTCCAGGCCGCGGGCGTACAGGGCAGCGGCGGCGGTCAGTCCGCCCAGTCCCGCGCCGACGACGGCGACGCGGGGGCTCACCGCTGGTCCACGGCGTTCTCGAAGGACTCGAACTCGTCGAACTCGTCGAAGCCGTCGAAGCCGTCGAGGTCGGTGCCCGCGGCGGTGCCGAGGGCCAGCAGGGCCTCCAGCTCGTTCCCGCCGGCCAGTTCCACGTCGGCGACCGGGGTGTCCGGGTCCCGGACGGCGGCCGCGAGCATCCGCTCGTAGCCGTCGGCGAACCGCGTGACCGTCTCGCGGTCCAGTACGTCGGTGTCGTAGGAGAAGACGGCCGTGACCCCCTCCGGGGTCTGCTCGATGCGCAGCAGCAGGTCCAGCTGGCCCTCCTGCTGGGGGACGTCGATCAGGGCGATGTCGAGCCCCGCGTACGGGACGGACGGGCCCTCGCTCGCGCCCGGCGGGACGTTGGGCACCGGCGGCTCCATGCGGTCCATCTGGACGAGGAACAGCGCGGTGCGGAAGACGGTGGCGCGGGGGAAGGCCAGGGCGCAGGGGTAGCGGACGTTGACCATGCCGCGCATGACGCGCTCGCCGGCCTGGGCTGCGGCGCTGCGGAAGGTGGAGCGGGCGTCGAAGTCGGCGCGGACCGGCATGGTGTTGAGGAAGCAGCCGATCACGTCGCGCTGGGCGCGGCCCATCCGGCTGGTGGCGGGGACGCCGAGGACGAAGGCGTCCTGGCCGGTCCAGCGGTGGGTGAGGGCCTGGAAGACGGAGAGCAGGTACGCGAAGGGCGTCACCCCGGCGGCGGAGGCGGCGGCGGGCAGTCCGTCGGCGGTGTCCTTCGCGAGCTGCCGTACGACGGTTCCGCCGCGGTAGGAGCGCAGGGCGGGCCGGGGCCGGTCCAGGGGCAGTTCGGCGGCGGTGGCGCCGGCCACCGACTCGTGCCACAGCGCGGCGGCCCGCTGCCCCGCCTCGGAGGCGGTGTAGCGCAGCTCCTCGGCCGCGTGGTCGGCGTACGAGCCGGGGATGGGCCGCCAGGCGGGTTCGGTGCCGGCGGCGATGCCCGCGTAGGCGTCGAGGACGTCGCGGACGAGCAGCCAGCGGGAGGTGAAGTCGCTGACGATGTGGTGGGCGGAGGTGACCAGGGCCCAGTCCGTGTCGGAGCGGCGCAGCAGCACCACCCGGAAGGCTCCGGACTCCAGGCGGAAGGGGCGGGCTCCGGCCTCCTCGGCGGCGCGGTGCAGGTCGTCCTCGCCGGCGCCGTCGAGGTCGTGGAACTCCATTCGGACCAGGGGCTGTTCGCTGACGGTGCGGCGTACTCCGGCGGCGCTCTCGGTGAAGACCGAGCGCAGCAGGTCCTGGCGGGCGCCGACGGCGGTGACGGCGGCGTCCATGGCGACGGGGTCGACGCGGCCGCGCAGCCGCAGCGGCATGACGATGTTGTAGGCGGAGGCCTCGGGCGAGACCCGGTAGGCCGTCCACATGGACTGCTGGATCGCGGTGAGCGGCAGCGCCTCCACGGTGGTGGTGCTCATCCGCAGCCTCCTGCGTGGCTCATGTCGGTGGTGCGGCCGGCTCCGACGACGGCGAGTTCCCTCTCCTCGGGCTGCGCGGCGGGGGCGGGGGCCTCGTCCGCGAAGGAGGCGGCGAACTCCTCGACCCGGTCCAGGCCCCAGTAGGGCTCGGTGCCGTTGATGAAGTACGGGACTCCGAAGACCCCGTCGCGGTGCACGTCCTTCAGGGCGGCGGCCCCGCGGGCGCGCAGGCCGGCGTCGTCGGGGGCGGCGGCCACGGCGGCGGCGTCCAGGCCGATCCCGGCGGCGAGTTCGACGACGGTGGCGGGGTCGCAGATGTCGCGGCCCTCCAGCCAGCGGGCCCGTCCGGCGCGTGCCACCCATTCCCGGCCGAGGCCGGCGTCGGCGGCGAGGAACCAGGTCAGGTGGGCCGGCTCCCACCAGGGGGTGCGGTCGGCCGGCCAGGTCAGCGGCAGGTCCCGGTCGGCGGCGAGGCGGCGTACGTCGCGCAGGATGTAGAACTGCTTGGCGCGGCTCATCGGCGTGTACGGGAACTGCCCGCCGGCCTCTTCGAGGAGCCGGCCGGTGGTCTCGTCGGGCTCCCAGAAGGGGCGCCATTCGAGGCGGTCGAGCAGTCCGGGGTGCCGGCGCTCGATGTCGTGCAGGGCGAAGAAGTTGTAGGGGCTGCGCAGGTTGAAGTAGAACCGGGGCGGTTTGGCGGCACGGCCGGCCATGTCGAAACTCCTCTGTGAATCAGGCTGGTCCCGGTGGTCGGGCGGGTCAGACGACCAGACCGCCGTCGATGTGGAAGACCTGTCCGGTGATGTAGGAGGCGCGGTCGGAGGCGAGGAAGGACACCAGTTCGGCGACCTCGTGCGCCTCTCCGAAGCGGCGCAGCGGGATGCGGTCCGTCATCTCCTTGGCGTGCTTCTCGGACAGGGCGCCGACCATGTCGGTGGCGATGAAGCCGGGGGCGACGGCGTTGGCGCGCAGGCCGCTGCGGCCGGACTCCTTGGCGAGGGCCTTGGTGAAGCCGATGATCCCGGCCTTGGTGGCGGAGTAGTTGCTCTGGGTGGCGTTGCCGGCGGCGGCGACCGAGGAGAGGGTGATGATGGTGCCGCGGCGGCGCTTCATCATCGGGAAGGCCACTGCCTTGGCGAAGTTGAAGGTGCCGTCGAGGTTGGTGCGGACCACCGCGTCCCAGTCCTCGTCCTTCATCATGGCGAGGTGGCCGTCGCGGACGATGCCGGCGGCGGTGACCAGCACCTCCACCGGGCCGAGCTCCGCCTCGGCCTCCGCGGTGAAGGCCCGGACCTGTTCGCGGTCCGTGACGTCCACCCGGCGGGCCAGCACCCGCGCCCCCAGCGCCTCCGCGGACTTCGCGGCGAGCCGGGCGGCCTCTTCGTTGGACTGGTAGCAGAAGGCCACGTCGTGGCCGTCCCGCGCCAGGATCTCCACCACGGCCCGGCCGATGCCGCGGGAGCCGCCGGTGACGAGGGCTACCGGCCTCGGTGTCTCGGACATGGATAGGTGCCTCTCTCTCGGGACGCGGGTGTGCGTGCGGGGCCTGCGCGGGTGCGCGGGAACGGGTGGGGGTGCCGGGCTGCGGCGGTGCGGGGCTGCGGGCGGGGGCGCGTCGGCGGGCGGGGGCGCGTCGGCGGGCGCCCCCCGCTCCGGACCGCCCCGGTCAGCCGAGCCGGAGCAGGGTGGCCCCGACGGTGCCGTCCCGGTCGATGGCGGTGACCAGGGCGAGCCGGTCGACCAGGGCGGGCCGGGCGCCGGCGTGGGCGAGGACGGCGGCCAGCTGGAAGGCGGCCGAGGCGGCGGTGGCGTCGCCGACGAGGGGGCGTACGGCGATCCGCTCGCCCGCGACGCCGTCCAGCGCGGACTCCTCCTGCTTGCCGAGCAGCCCGGCCGGGGTGCCCGGGGCGACCAGGGCGACGTCCTCGGGGGCGGCGCCCGCGCCGGCGAGGACCTCCTCGACGCAGCGGGTCAGCGCGGAGCCGGCCCGCCCGCTCTCGGGGAAGGCCCGGAAGCGGGAGCCGAGCACGGTGGCGAGGACCTGGCGGCCCCCGTCGCGGGCGGCGTCCCCGCTCTCCAGCAGGAAGAGCGCGGCGCCCTCGCCGAGCGGGTCGGCCTCGGCCCCGCCGTGGTCGGCGACGTGCTCCAGGCGGGCCCGCTGGACGGAGTACTCCTCGGCGGCGCCGGCCAGCAGCGCGTTGGCGTGGCCGCCGCGCAGCAGCCGGGAGGCGTAGTTCAGGGCGAGCAGGCCCGTGGCGGAACCGCCGGAGACGGTGACGTTGGGGCCTTTGAGGGTGTGCCGGATGGCGCTCTGGCCGGTCGGGCAGTTCATCACGGTGTTCGGGAACCGGGCCGGGTCGACGAGGTAGGGCTTCTCCCCCGTCAGGGCGTCCTTGGTGAAGTCCATGATGGACTGGACGCTGCCGGAGGTGCCGAGCACCAGCCCGGTCTTCTCCGGGTCGGCGGCCAGGCCCCGGCCGAAGTCCTCCAGGAGTTCGCCGACGGTGACGACGGCGATGCCGGTGGCCCGGTCCATGGAGCGGGTGCCCTTGCGGCCGAGCACCTCCTTGATGTCGAAGCCGGGGATCAGGCCCGCGTCCTCGTACGGGACGGGCCACTTCCCGGTGTCGACGGGGGCGGTGGCCGCCGTCCGGGCGAGGAGTCCCTCGGCGAAGGCCCGGCGGCCCAGCCCGTAGGGGGAGCTGACCGCCCAGCCCGAGATGACGAGCTGCCGCTCGCGGGGTTCCGCTGCCGTGCTCATGCGACGGCGCTCCTCTCGTCTTCCCAGTGGCCGAGGACCAGGACGGCGTTGTTGCCGCCGAAGGCGAGTCCGTTGTTCTGCACGACCTTGAGGTCTGCTTCGACGGCCTCGTTCGGTACGCAGTCCACCCCGCACTCGGGGTCGGTGGTGCGGTGGTTGATCGTCGGCGGGATGAACCCCTCGCGCAGGGCGAGGGCGCAGGCCGCGGAGGCGAGGGCGCTGGCGGCGCCCATGGTGTGCCCGATCATCGACTTGATGGAGACGGTGCGGGGCAGGTCCTCGCCGAACACCTGGCGGATCGCGCCGACCTCGGTGACGTCGTTGGCCTTGGTGCCCGTACCGTGCGCGGAGATGAAGTCCACGTCGGCGGGGGTGATGCCGGCGTTGGCGTGCGCGGCGGTGATGCAGCGGGCGATCGAGTCCCGGTCGGGGGCGACCGGGTGGCTGGCGTCGCAGGACAGCCCGTACCCGAGGACCTCGGCGTAGATCCGGGCGCCGCGGGCCAGGGCGGATTCCAGTGACTCCATCAGCAGGATGCCGGCGCCCTCGCCGGTGAGGATGCCCTGCCGGTCGGCGTCGAAGGGCCGGCACACGTCGGGGGCGATGGTGCCGAGCCGGTAGAAGCCGGTGAAGGTCTTGCGGCACAGGGCGTCGGCGCCGCCGCACAGGGCCATCTCCACGTCGCCGGAGCTGATGGCGTCGTAGCCGTAGCCGACGGCGTAGTTGCCCGCGGCGCAGGCGGTCGGGACGGTGACCGTCTCGACGTCCTCCAGGCCCAGTTCGCGGACGATGCCCGCGGAGAGCCGGCCCGGCCAGACGCGCCGGGCGACCACCGGGTCGAGGGTGTCCTCGCCCTGGGCGACCTGGAGCCCGGTGAGGTGGTCCAGGTCGCGGGACTCGCCGTCGGTGGTGCCGACCGAGACCAGGGAGCGCCTGGCCCGGACGTCCGCCTCGGTGAGTCCGCCGTCGGCCACCGCCATGCGGGCCCCGGCGACCGCGAACTGGGCGGCCCGGCCGAGCTCGTCGGCCGGCAGCTCGCGCAGCCAGGCCTCCGGCTCGAAGTCGGTGATCTCGCAGGCGTTGGAATGGGAGAAGCCGGTGGTGTCGAACGCGCTGATGGGCTTGGCCCCGCTGCGTCCGCCCCGCAGGCCCTCGGCGAAGGCGTCGACGCCCGTGCCGATGCTCGTCACGACACCGAGACCCGTGATCACCACCCGGTGCCGGGGGGCGGGTCGCCGCCCCGTCGCGGCCGTCTCGGAGGTCACTTGCCCTCGGCCTCCGCGATCACGGCGTACACGCCGACCAGGTTGACCATGCGGCTGAGCTCGGCCTGCTCCAGCGTGATGCCGAAGACGCGCTCCAGCGAGGCGAGGATCTCGATGGTGCGCAGGGAGTCGGCGTCGTGCTCCTCCTTGAAGAGGCTGGTCTCGGTCACCTCGTCGAGGTCGAGCTCCAGGATGTCGCAGACGATCTCCTTGATCTGCTCCTTGCGCTCGGCGTCGAGGGTGGCGATCTGGGTGGTCATCCGAATTCCTCCGTTGCGTGGGGATCGTGCGGGGGCGATGGTTCGATGGTGGGAGCGGCCGCTATCCGTGGCCTATATCCACGAGGTGGGGCGTGACGGCCGGCTGCGGGTCCTTCCACAGGTGGGAGACCTCGCCGAACTGGCGGCGCACCCAGTCGTCGTCGTAGATCGTCTCCAGGTAGCGGTCGCCGCCGTCGGGCAGGACGAGCACCACGTTGGAGCCCGGGATGATGTCCGGGGCGATCCGCTCCAGGGCGGAGACGACGGCCCCCGAGGAGCCGCCGGCGAGCACCGCTTCCTGGCGCACCAGCCGGCGGCAGCCCACGACGCAGTCGAGGTCGCCGACGTGGATGACCCGGTCCGCGTCCGAGGGGCGCAGCAGCCGGGGAACGACCGAGGCGCCGTGTCCCGGGATCAGCCGGGTGACGCGCTCGGGCGGGGCGAACAGCACGCTGCCGATGGCGTCGACGGCGTTGACGGTGGTGTTCATGCCGTGGCGGCGGATGTACTCGGCGCAGCCGCCCAGGGTTCCGCTGGTGCCCGCGGCCACGACGAGCTGGTCGACGCGACCGTCGAGGGCCTCGGCGATCTCGCGCATCGTGTTCTGGTGGGCGATGGGGTTGAGCGGGTTGGAGTACTGGTCGGGCCAGTAGGCGTCGGGGGTCTCGGCGACGAGGTCGGCGACCCGTCGCAGCCGGGCGGGCAGCAGCTCGCCGGTGACCGGGTCGGGGTCGACGACGATCTCGACCTCGGCCCCGTAGGCCCGCAGGATCGCCACGTTCTGCCGGGTCGTGCGGGCGTCGACGACGCAGATGAAGCGCAGGCCGAAATAGCCGCAGATCTGGGCGAGCCCGATCGCGAGATTGCCCGAACTCGACTCGATCACCGTGGATTTGCCCGGGACGAGTTCCCCGGACCTGATGCGCGCCAGCACCATGGAGAGTGCGGAGCGGTCTTTGATACTTCCTCCGGGATTGAACCGCTCCACCTTCGCGAACACCCGCGAGCCGAGGCCCGGCAGCAAACGCTCCAGTTCGATGAGCGGCGTTCCTCCCACGGTAGAGAGGATTCCCTTCGTCCCTTCGTCGTACGGCATCTGATGCAGCCATCCTCTGCTGGGAGTTGCGGGGTGCGGATACAACGGGACCGAGATTCGGCCAATCCGCTATACCGACGCCATACGGCTGGTTATAGGTGGCGCATAGTCGACGGTCCGAATCTCTTCCCATCGCACAACGGAACTCCCCAGCAGACGGAAGAGAGAGTCCCCACATGACCGGCACCGACTCGCGCATTCAGAAAGTCGTCATCCTGGGCGGCGGTACCGCCGGCTGGATGACCGCCGCCTATCTCGGGAAGGCCCTGCAGGGCACCGTGGACATCACGGTCCTGGAGGCGCCGGCGATTCCGCGGATCGGTGTCGGCGAGGCCACCGTCCCGAACCTCCACAAGGTCCTCTTCGACTACCTCGGGATCGCCGAGGAGGAGTGGATGCGGGAGTGCAACGCCAGCTTCAAGATGGCGGTGCGGTTCGTGAACTGGAGAACCGGCGGCCAGGGCCAGCCGGACGCGCGTGAGCTGGAGAACGGCGGCCCGGACCACTTCTACCACCCGTTCGGCATCCTGCCCGACAGCGACAACGTCCCGATGTCGCACTACTGGGCCAAGCGGAAGCTGGAGGGGCAGACCGAGGAGCCGTTCGACTACGCGTGCTTCCGCGAGCCCCCGGTGATGGACGCGAAGAAGTCCCCGAAGTGGCTCGACGGCACCCCCTCCACCCGCTACGCCTGGCACTTCGACGCCGCCCTGGTCGCCGACTTCCTGCGCCGCTTCGCCACCGAGAAGCAGGGCGTCAACCACGTCCAGGACGAGATGACGCACGCCGAGAAGGACGAGCGCGGCTTCATCACGGCCCTGCACACCAAGGCCGGCCGGGTGCTGGACGCCGACCTGTTCGTGGACTGCTCCGGCTTCCGCGGCCTGCTCATCAACCAGGCCCTGGAAGAGCCGTTCATCGACATGAGCGACCACCTGCTGTGCGACAGCGCCGTCGCCACCGCGGTCCCGCACGACGACGAGGCGAACGGCATCGAGCCGTACACCTCCGCCATCGCGATGTCCTCCGGCTGGACCTGGAAGATCCCGATGCTGGGCCGTTTCGGCTCCGGTTACGTCTACTCCAGCAAGTTCACGACCAAGGAGGAGGCGACGAAGGAATTCAGCGCCCTGTGGGGGCTGGACCCGGAGACGACGAAGTTCAACCACGTGAAGTTCCGGGTCGGCCGCAACCGCCGCGCCTGGGTGAACAACGTGGTCAGCATCGGCCTCTCCTCCGCGTTCCTGGAGCCGCTGGAATCGACCGGCATCTACTTCATCACGGCGGCCATCTACCAGCTCGCCAAGCACTTCCCGGACCGCACCTTCAACCCGGAGCTGGCGAACAGCTTCAACCGCGAGATCGAGGTGATGTTCGACGACACCCGCGACTTCATCCAGGCGCACTTCTACTACGCGCCCCGCAACGACACGCCCTTCTGGCGGGCCAACAAGGAACTGACCCTCCCGGAGAACATCCAGGAGAAGATCTCCGCCTACAAGGCCGGCCTGGCCATCAATTCGCCGATCGCGGACGAGTCCACGTACTACGGCAACTTCGAGGCGGAATTCCGCAACTTCTGGACCAACGGCAGCTACTACTGCGTCTTCGCCGGCCTCGGCCTGGAGCCGGACGCCCCGCTGCCGATCCTCGCCCACAAGCCCGATTCCGTGGCCGGCGCCGAGGCCCTGTTCGGCAAGGTCAAGCAGGAGCAGAACCACCTCCTCGACACCCTCCCCAGCACGTACGACTACCTCCGCAAGCTGCACGGCTAGTACGCAGTCGCTTCCTTCCGGTGCGCAGGCCCGGAGCCGGCCCCTCCCTCCGGCTTCCGGGCCCCGCGCCGCACCCCAGACCAGGAGAGTCCCGCTCATGACAGCCACTTCGCAGCCGTCCCCCTCCGCCACCGCCGTCACCACCGTCCGCGCCGGCCTGTCCGACGCGGCCGAAGCCGACATCAGGCCCCTGATGTCGGCCTTCCCCTCGGGCGTCTCGGTGATCACCACGATCGGCACGGACTCCGAGCCGCGCGGCATGACGTGCAGCTCGCTCGCCAGCGTCGCCCTCTCCCCGCCCACCGTGGTGCTGTGCCTGCGCACCGGCAGCCCGACCGTCCAGGCCGTCCTGGAGACCGGGCACGTGGCCGTCAACCTGCTCCACGAGAACGCCCGCCCCGTCTCCGACCTGTTCGCCTCGGGCGCCCCCGACCGCTTCGAGCGCGTTGAGTGGCGGCTGCCGCTGGGCGCCGGCGGCCCGCACCTGGCCGGGGCCTCGCACGCCATCGCCGACGGGGAGGTCACCCAGGCCGTCGAGTTCGGCGACCACACCGCCGTGTTCGTCCGGATCACCCGGGTCTCGCTGCACGACGGCGAGGAGCCCCTGCTGTACGGCAAGCGCCGCTACGCCCGCTGGACCGACGCCACGGCCGTCCCCGGCCCGCCGGCGGCGGCCCCTCCCCTGCCGGCGATACCCGCCCCGCTCGTCGCGCCGTCGGACCGGGAAGGAGCCGCCGGTGTCCGCCCGTGACCCGCTGCCCGACCTGCTGATCGCGATCCCCACCGTCATCATCGCGTGCAAGGCCGGCGCGATGCTCTTCCGCCGGCTCGGTCAGCCGCCGGTGGTCGGCGAGATCGCCGTCGGCATCCTGCTGGGCCCCTCGCTGCTCGGCTGGCTGTGGCCCGATGCCCAGACATGGCTGTTCCCCGGGACGGTCCTGCCGTTCACCGGGGCGTTCGGAAACATCGGTCTGCTGGCGTTCATGTTCCTGGTGGGCCTGGAACTCAACCTCTCGGCCCTGCGCGGGCACAGCCGTACCGCCATCGGCGTCAGCCAGGCGAGCATCGCGCTCCCGCTGGTCCTCGGCTCGGGCCTGGCCCTGCTGATGTACGACACGATGGCCCCGAAGGGCGTCACCAAGCTGGCGTTCGTGCTGTTCATCGCCGTGTCCATGAGCATCACGGCCTTCCCCGTGCTCGCCCGGATCCTGACCGACCGGGGGCTCTACAACACCCGGATCGGCGCGCTGGCCATGGCCTGCGCGGCGGTGGACGACGTGACCGCCTGGTGCCTGCTCGCCGCGGTCGTCGCCGTCAGCACCAGCAGCTCCCCCGTCGAGGCGGTCACGACGGCGGCGCTCGCGGCCCTGTTCCTGGCGTTCATGATCTACGCGGTCCGGCCGCTGCTCGCCAAGTGGGCCGTACGGGCCGCCCGCACGGTGGACTCCGTCGTCCTGGTGGTGCTCTTCAGCGGTCTGTGCCTGTCGGCCTTCACCACCGACAAGATCGGCGTGCACGCCCTGTTCGGCGCCTTCGTCTTCGGGGTGATCACCCCGCGCGGCTCGCGGGTGATCGAGCTGTGCGCGGCCCGGCTGCGGGCCTTCACCATCCCCATCCTGCTGCCGCTGTTCTTCGTCAACACCGGACTGAAGACCGATGTGGGGCTGGTGGCCGCCGACCCGGTGATGCTGCTGTGGGCCGGCGCCGTCATGGTCGTGGCCTTCCTCGGCAAGTGGGGCGGCAGCACGGCGGCCGCCCGCGCCACCGGCCAGTCCTGGCGGGACGCCATGTCGATCGGGGCGCTGATGAACTGCCGCGGCCTGACGGAGCTGGTGGTGCTGAACCTGGGGCTGGAGCTGGGGGTGATCGGGCCCGAGCTGTTCACGATGCTGGTCCTGATGGCCCTGCTGACCACCGCGGTCACCTCGCCGGCCCTGTCCTGGATCCGCCGGGGCCTGTCCCCGGGCAAGGAGGCCGCCGACACGGCCGAGGGGCCGCTGGTCCACGAGCCGGTACGGCTGCCGGCGAAGGCGGCCGCCCTGTCCCCCTGACCCTGCGGTCCCGACCGCCGCCGGTGGGGGGGGGGCGTCCCCCCCCCCAGGGAAGAAACGCGCGCACCAACGAGGCGTAGCAGTTTTTCCCGTTGGTCCCGCTGCCCGCCCCACAAAGGGGGAGGGGTGCT
>NZ_JBWKEZ010000001.1:300161-334622 GCF_056434525.1 Streptomyces sp. NPDC044002 | reverse complement strand
CTTCCCCCCTGCCCCTGTGTCCCCCCCCCCCCCTTGTCCCCCCCCCCCCCCCCCCCCCCCGGCCCCCCCCCCCCCCCCCCCGCGGCGCGTCCGCGTTCCGTACCGTGCGTACCGCTCACCGCCCGACGGCGGCGAGCGGCGCTCCGGCGTGCCCGGCGGTCGCCCGGGCCCAGCGCTCCAGGACCGCCTCCGCGGCCCCCGAGTCCAGGGAGGCCGCCGCGGCGGCGACCCCCTCGCGCAGCCGCGCGGTGACCGTGCGGCCCCGGGACGGCTCGGCGGCGGCCAGCGCGGCGGCGGCCGAGAGCAGCACCGCGTCGCGTACCGGACCCCGCTCCCCGCCGGCGAACAGCCGCCGGGCCACCTGCGCGTTGTGCTCGGCGTCCCCGCCGCGCAGCGCGTCCACCGGGGCGGGCGCGATGCCCGCGTCGCGGGGGTCGAAGGATTCCTCCCGGACCCTTCCCCCCTCGACGCTGAGCACGGTGGAGGTGGTGGTGACGCTGAGCTCGTCCAGGCCGTCGTCCCCCCGGAACACCAGGGCGCTGCCGCCCCGGCGGGCCAGGACCCCGGCGATCAGCGGCAGCAGCCGGGCGTCCGCCACGCCGACCGCCTGGGCGGTCGGACGGGCCGGGTTGGTCAGCGGCCCGAGCGCGTTGAAGACGGTCGGGACCCCCAGCTGCCTGCGGACCGCGGCGGCGTGCCGCATGGACGGGTGGAAGTCCGGGGCGAAGCAGAAGGTGATCCCGGCCTCCTCCACGAGGGCGGCCACCCGCGCCGGCTCCAGGCGCAGCCGCACGCCCAGGGCCTCCAGCACGTCCGCGGAACCGGAGGCCGAACTCGACGCCCGGTTGCCGTGCTTGACGACCCGGGCGCCGGCGCCGGCCGCGACGATCGCCGACATGGTCGAGATGTTGACGGTCCGGGCCCCGTCACCGCCCGTGCCGACCACGTCGACCGTGGCACCGGGGACGTCGAGGGGTACCGCGTGGTGGAGCATGGCCCGTACCAGGCCCTCCAGTTCGCCGACCGTCTCCCCCTTGCCGCGCAGGGCGACCAGGAAGCCGGCGAGCTGGGCGTCGGTGGCCTCGCCGCTCATCACCCGGTCCATGGCCCATGCGGTGTCGGCGGCGGCCAGGTCACGGCCGGCCAGCAGGGTCTCCAGCAGGGCGGGCCAACTGCGCGCTTCGCGGGCGGGTTCTGGTCTGGCGGTGGTCACTTGGGTCTCCCTCGGTGGGTCTTGGGTCAGCCCCCTGCGCTCAGGCCCATTCCTTGCCGTCCGTCGAGGAGGTCGGGGTCGGGGCGGCCGGGGACTGCTGGGTGGTGTCGTCGGCGGTGACACCGGTCGGGCTGGACGACGCGTCGTTCGCGATCTGCACCCCGCCGGCGATCGCGACCGCGGCGATGATCGCGATGGTGCTGCGCTTGACCTGGGTGCGCCACGTGTTCTGCATCTCTGTTCTTCTCCCCGTTGAGTTCCGCTTGAGCTTCGCTTTGTTCCGGTGAGAAGAACACTATGAAGGGGCGGCTTCGAGCTGATATCGCTCTGCCTTCGGGGGCTGCACCATTTCGATAAGGACGATATACCCGCAGGTCAGGAGGGGTCCTCAAGGAGATAACAGAGCTTGAGGACACCTCTTGACCGCCACTCGCGGGCCGCTTGAGAGGTCATCGCGACGCCCTCGCGGGCGGCCCGCGATAACGGCGATAAGCGGAGTTCAGCGTTCCCGGTACATTTCGGCCACGAGGAATGCGAGATCCAGCGACTGGGTGCGGTTGAGCCGCGGGTCACAAGTGGACTCGTAGCGTTCGCTCAGTCCGTCCAGGCTCACCTCCTCGCCGCCTCCCACGCATTCCGTGACGTCTCCCCCGGTGAATTCCAGGTGCACGCCCCCGGGATGCGTCCCGAGCTCGCGGTGGACCTCGAAGAAGCCCTTCACCTCGTCGACGATGTCGTCGAAGCGGCGGGTCTTGAGGCCCGACGGCGCCTCGAAGGTGTTGCCGTGCATGGGGTCGCTCACCCAGGCCACCGGCGCGCCCTCCGCCGCCGTCTTCTCCACCAGCTCCGGCAGCCGGTCGCGCACCTGCCCCGCGCCCATCCGGACGACGAACGTGAGCCGGCCTGGCTCGCGTTCGGGGTCGAGCCGGTCGATCAGCCGCAGCACGGTGTCGGAGTCCGTCGTCGGGCCGAGTTTGACCGCGACCGGGTTGGCGATCTGCGAGAAGAACTCCACGTGGGCGCCGTCCAGGTCCCGGGTGCGCTCCCCGATCCACAGCATGTGCCCGCTGGTCGCGTAGCGCCGGCCGGTCGCCGGGTCCTCGCGGACCAGCGGTTCCTCGTACTCCAGGAGCAGGCCCTCGTGGCTGACGTAGAACTCCACGGCGTGCTGGATGCGTTCGTCGGCCCCGCAGGCCCGCATGAAGTTGAGGGTCTGGTCGATCTGGGTGGCGAGCGCCGCGTAGCGCTCGCCGACGGGCGAGCGGGCCACGAAGTCCTGGTTCCAGGCGTGCGCCTGGCGCAGGTCGGCGTAGCCGCCGGTGGTGAAGGCCCTGACGAGGTTGATCGTGCCGGAGGCGGCCTGGTGCATCCGCAGCAGCCGGTCCGGATCGGGGGTGCGCTCGGCTGCCTCGAAAGGGAAGCCGTTGACGGCGTCGCCCCGGTAGGCCGGCAGGGTCAGCCCGCCGCGGGTCTCGGTGGGCTTGGACCGGGGCTTGGCGTACTGGCCCGCCATCCGGCCGATCTTGACGACCGGCACGGAGGCGGCGTACTGGAGGACGAGCGCCATCTGCAGCAGGGTCTGCACCTTGCGCCGCACCGAGTCCTCGCGGACGTCCGCGAAGGTCTCGGCGCAGTCCCCGCCCTGGAGCAGGAAGGCTTCGCCGCGGGCGACGGCGCCGAGCCGGTACTTGAGCTGCTCGCACTCGGCGGCGACCACGAGCGGGACGGCCTCCCTCAGGCGTTCGCGCACCTCGGCCAGGGCGGCGGGGTCGGGCCATTCGGGCTGTTGCGCGGCGGGCCGGGCCCGCCAGGAATCCACGTGCTCCACGAGATCGCTCCTTCGAGGCTCCTGCGTCATCCGGCGAGGGTGCCGGCCGGGCGGGTCCGTGCTCCGGTGAGGAAGTTCCGCAGCAGCGGCATGCCGCCGACGGTGGTGATGGACTCGGGGTGGAACTGCACCCCTTCGACCGCGAGGGTGCGGTGGCGCAGGCCCATCACGTAGCCGTCGTCGACGGCGTGCGCGGTGGCGAGCAGCTCCTGCGGCAGGGGTTCGGCGACGATGAGGGAGTGGTAGCGGGTCGCGGTCATCGTCGCGCCGAGCCCGGCGAAGACCCCGGCCCCGTCGTGGGCGACCTCGCTGGTCTTGCCGTGCTTGAGCCGGTCGGCGACCTGTACGCGGCCCCCGTAGGCCAGTCCGATGGCCTGGTGGCCCAGGCAGATGCCCAGCAGGGGGACCCGTCCGGCGAACCGGTGCACCAGCTCGACGTGTCCCGATTCGGCGGGGTGGCCCGGGCCGGGGCCCAGGACCACGGCGTCCGGCAGCCGCGCAGCGAGCTCGTCGGGGCTCTCGGTGCGGGAGCGGACGACCTCGGTGTCGGCGCCGAGGGTGCGCAGGTACTGGTCGATGATGTGGGTGAAGCTGTCGTAGGCGTCGACGAGCAGGACCTTCACGGGAGCAGCTCCTCACCGGTGAGCGCCCAGTAGGCCGCTCCCATCTTGTGCAGGGTCTCGCGCCACTCGGCGGCGGGCGAGGAGTCGGCGACGATGCCGGCGCAGCTCTGGGTGGAGTAGGCCGTTCCGTCGTGGGTGACCGTGCGGATGCACAGGGCCAGGCGGGACCAGCCGCGTACGTCGACGAGGCCGACGGCGCCGGCGTACATGTCGCGGGGCTCGGACTCCAGTTCGGAGATGATCTCCATGGCGCGGATCTTGGGGGCGCCGGTGACCGTCCCGGCGGGGAAGGTCGCGGCCAGCGAGGACCAGGTGTCCTCTCCGGGGGCGAGGCTGCCCTCGACCGTGGAGACCAGGTGGAAGACGTGGCTGAAGGTCTCGACCGTCATCAGCTGGGGGGCGTCGAGGGTGGTGGGCAGGCACACGCGGCCGATGTCGTTGCGGCACAGGTCGACCAGCATCACGTGCTCGGCCTGCTCCTTCTCGCTGGCGAGCAGGGCCTCGACGCGCGGGCCGTCCACGGCGGGGTCGCCGCTGCGGGGGGTGGTGCCGGCGATGGGCCGCATGACGATGCGGTCGCCCTCGGTACGGAAGAGCACCTCGGGGCTGGCGCCGATGAGGGTGGAGCCGTCGCGCGGGACGAGGTACATGTACGGGGACGGGTTGCGTCCGCGCAGCCGCCGGTAGACGTCGAGCGGGGTGAGGTCGGTGTCGACCTCGATGCGGTGGCCGATCTGGATCTGGTAGATGTCGCCGACGCCGATGTGCCGCAGGCAGCGCTCCACGTTCGCCCGGAAGGACTCCTCGTCGGTGCTGTCGCGGACGGCGCGCGGGGCGGGGGCGGCCGGGACGCGGCCCGCGGGCTCGGTCATCCCGGCGGTCAGCCGCTCGACGATGCCGGCCAGGTCGGTACGGGCGGCGGGCCCGCCGTCGGGGCCGAAGGCCTCGCTGCGGGCCGCCAGCCGGACGGCCGTGCCGGCGTCCAGGTCGTACCAGACGGTGTCCTGGAACAGGGTCAGGACCAGGTCGGGGGCGCCCTCGTCGGTGTGCTCCCGGACCGGCAGGTCCTCCATGTACCAGGCGGCGCCGTAGCCGATGGTGGCGAGGAAGCCGAAGGCGTAGTCGGGGCGGCCGCTGTCGACGTCGAAGCGGGCCTGTACGGCCCGCAGCACGTCCCAGACCTGCCCGGGGCGTTCGAAGATGCGGTCGCCCCCGGGACCGGCGGCCAGCCCCAGCCCGTCGGCGACCCGGGACAGCTCGGCCAGCACGGGCGCCACGCCGGTGGCGGAGATCCGCCCGGCGCGGATGCGCAGCTCGGCGAGGCGGCCGAAGCCGACGACGGCGGAGTTCCCGTCGAACTCGGGGCTCTCCAGGGACTCCAGGAGGAAGACGTCCTCCCCGAACCGCGCCCGCAGGGCCTCGTACAGCTCGATCGGGGGGTGCGGGTCGAGGACGGTCTCCTCGACGCGGACGGGGAGGGGGCGCCGGCCGTGTGCGGCCGGCGCCCGAGTGGCGGTGTCGAGCAGTGTGGTCACTGAATCACTTTCCTCGGATGGCTCGGGGCCGTTCGGAGCGGCCGGGTGTGCGCGGGGGCGGGGCTCAGCCGTAGCGGCGCATTTCGTGGAAGAAGTCCTCGACGACGGCGAGGGTGCCGCTCTCGCGCAGGGTGTCGTAGACGTGCCGGCCGACCGCGAGGTCGAGGACGCCCAGGCCGAAGGGCGAGAAGAAGACGGGCCTGTCCTCGGGCACGGACAGCTTCCCGGAGAGCACGTCGTACAGCGTCCCGTCGACGAAGTCGCGGCTGCCGGTGAGCTGTTCGGCCAGGTGGGGGGAGGTGTCGGCCTTCAGGCAGTGCTCGACGTCGTCGACGACGTTGAAGCCGGAGAGGATCACCTCGGGCGACAGGTCGCGCAGCGAGACGTGCAGCACGAGCGGGTTGTGGCCGAACCAGTCGGGCTCGGTGACGTGGGGGGTGCCTGCGACGGTCGCGAAGACGACGAGGTCGCTGTTGCGGATCAGCTTCTCGGCGCTGTCGTGGACGGTGACCGGGCCCTGCTCGCCGGAGCGGGCGAGGTAGTCGGCGAAGCCGCCGGCGTGCTCGGCGGACAGGTCGTGCACGCCGATCTCGTCGAACTCCCAGCCCGTGCCCGCCAGGTACTGGTGGATGAAGCGGGCGATCAGGCCGACGCCGAAGAAGCCGATCCGGCGCGGCCGGCGGCCCGCCGGGCTGAGCCGGTCGGCCGCCAGCGCGGCGGAGGCGGCGGTGCGGGCCGCGCTGATGATCGAGGATTCCAGGCAGGCGAGGGGATAACCGGTCGCGGGATCGTTGAGTATCAGTACGGCGGAGGCACGCGGAATTCCGGCCGCCACGTTCTCGGGGAAGCTGGAAATCCACTTCACCCCGTCGACCGGGGCCGCTCCCCCGATCGACGCCGGCAGCGCGATGATCCGCGAGGTGGGCCGGTCGGGAAAACGCAGGAAATAGGACGGCGGATTGACCGTCCCGCCCTCGCCGTGCACCCGATAGGCGGATTCGATCAATCCGACCACTTCGGGCGCACGGCCGTCCAGGACTTCGTGCACCTGGGCGCCGGGGATCACGGCGAAAGAGGGCGCGCCGGTCGTACGTGACATCGCAGACTCCACAGCTCGGCAGTTTTCTCGTCTGCGATGACGCTAGGGAGCCGCTTTATCGCCGGGTTATTGACCGGTTACGTGCGCTGTCCGGATCCCTCCCCCAGTCGCTGCAACGCCGCCGAGGCCTTCTCCTCCCAGGGCGGGGAACCGATGCGCCGGAAGACGGCCAGCGCCTCGGCGATGTGGGCCCTGCCCGCCTCGCCGTCGCCGCGGTCACCGTATGCCCGCCCGAGCGACAGTCTGATCTGCCCCTCGATCATCGGACTCCGGGTGCGCCGGGCGGCGTCCAGGGCCTCCAGGAAGGTCTGCTCCGCCGCTTCGGAGGCGCCGGCCTGGAGCCGTGTCTCCGCCAACCCCAGGAGCGCGTGGGCGAGGCCGAGCAGATCGGATCTGCTCCTCACGATGTCCACGACCCGGGCGAACGCGCCCTCGGCCTCCTCCAACTGCCCCAGCGCCAGATGGGCGCCCGCCATCCGGTGCGTGGCCATGGCGAGACTGTGCTGATCGCCTTGGATGCTCTCGCACACGCGCACGGCTTCCCGGCTCAGCTCTATGGCCGCCTCCGGCCGGCCCTGGTCGAGGGCGAACTGGGCCATGTTCTGCAACGCGTACGCCTCGGAAGCCCGGTCACCCGCCGCCCGCAGCACCGGCAGGGCTTCCCGCAGCCGCTCCATCCCCTGGTCGCACTCCCCCCTGAGCCGGTTGATGACCGCCAGGTCGCTCAGCACCAGCGCCCGTCCGAGCGCGTCCCCCGCCTCGGTGTAGAGCGCGAGGGCGGCCTCCTGCCGCACCGTGGACTCCGTCAGCCTGCGCAGCCTCATTTCGACGAGGCCCAGCTGCTGCTCCATGGCCGCCCGGCCGCGCAGGTTGCCCGCGGCGCGCGCGGCGCCTAGTGCGTACTCGCTGCAATGCCGCCAGTCCTCCAGGTAGTTGCGCGACGTAAAGAGCACCTCCATGGACATGACCAGACCCCAGGCCAGTCCGTCCATGCCCAGGTCGGCCGCCTGTTCCACAACGGCGACCAGCGAGAGCCGCTCGGCCTCGAACCACTCGAGCGGGGCCACCAGCAGCTCTTCCAGCAGGACGGAGTCGATCTCCCGGCGCGTGCCGTCCCCGTGCGCTATGCCGGACCCGCTGCCGTTCTCGCGCCGGAACGCCCGCTCCGCGATGGTCAGGCAGGACTGGAACACCCGCTCGCAGGCCGCCAGCCGCTCCTCCTCGCTCTCCTCCTCCCGCGCCAGCTCCTCCGCGTACAGCCGCATCAGGTTCTGGAAGCGGTAGCGCAGCTGGCCGGTGGCGTCGACGCCGACGACCTCCAGGAACTGCGCGTCCACCAGGTGCTCTATCAGCCGCTCCGCGTCCATGACGTCCCCGTCCAGCAGCGCGGCGCCCACCCACGTGGTGAAGTCGGGTACGCCGAGCAGCCCGAGGAGCCGGTAGAGCCGGGCCGCGTCCTTGTGCAGGTAGCGGTAGCTCAGCTCGAAGCTGGCCCGGACCTGGGACTCGCCCTGGCTGAGCTCGTCCAGCCGGCGCCGCCCGTCGTTGAGCCGGGTCACCAGGTGGCGCACCGTCCAGTGCGGCTTCGACGCCAGCCGGGCCGCGGCGATGCGCAGCGCCAGCGGCAGCCGGTCGCACAGCTCGGCCAGCCGGGCCGAGTCCTCGGGGGCGGCCTGGATCCGGGCCTCGCCGACGATCCGGCCGAGCAGCTCGACCGAGTCGGCCTCGGGGAGCACGCCCAGGTGCACCCGGCCCCGCTGCGGCCAGGTCACCAGCTGCTCCAGCTGCTCGCGGCTGGTGACGAGCACGGTGGAACCGCCGCTGCCCGGCAGCAGGGGCCGGATCTGCGCGAAGGTGCGTACGTTGTCCAGCACGATCAGCACCCTGCGCTCCGCGAGCACGCTGCGGTACAGCGCGATGCGGTCCTCCAGACCGTTGGGCACGTCGTCGCTGTCCACGCCCAGCGAGCGCAGGAAGCGGCTGAGTATGTCCCCGGCGGTGGTCGGGGCGTGGTGCTCGTCATAGCCGCGGAGGTCCGCGAACAGCCTTCCATCGGGGTACTGTTCGGTAACACGGTGCGCCCAGCGCACCGCGAGGCCGGTCTTGCCCACCCCCGCGACACCGGTGATCAGCCCGACGGTGGACGCCCGGCTGTCCTGACCCTGCCCGTCCACCAGGGTGTCGAGGGCGTCGAGTTCCGCACCACGCCCGGCGAACCCGGGCACGTCGGGCGGCAGTTCCGAGGGCACGACGCGCCCGCGCGCCGCTAAGGCATCGCCGGCACCGTCCGCCGCATCCCCCTGTTGCACGGGCGGCTCGAAGGCCAGGGACGGGTCGTCGCGCAGGATCGCGTCGTGCAGCTCCTGGAGTTCGGGGCCCGGGTCCATGCCGAGCTCGTCGATGAACTGGCGCCGCGCCTCACGGAAGCTCTCCATCGCCTCGGCCCGCCGGCCCGAGCGGTACTGGGCGAGGATCAGGTGGTACCGGGCGCGCTCGCGCAGCGGGTGTTCCCGTACGGCTGCGGCCAGTTCGGGCAGCAGCAGCTGGTGCCGGCCCAGCTCCAGCTGGACGCCCGTCATCGCCTCGTAGGCGTTGATGCGGACCTCTTCCCACCGGGCCGCCTCGTCCTCGACGAGCTGCCCGGTGACCCCGGCGAGCGCGGGCCCGCGCCAGAGCGCGAGCGCCTCGGCGTAACACCGGGCCGCGTCCGCAGGACGGTGCGTACGAACGGCCTCCTCGGCCTCGCCCACGAGCCCGCTGAAGGTGACGGTGTCGAGCACGTGCCCGTCGGGCCGCAGCAGGTAGCCGGGGTGCGCGGTGGCGATGACCTCCTCGGCGATCCCCTCGCTCTTGATGGCCTTGCGCAGGGCCGCGATGACGATGGCGACCTGGGTGCGCGCGGTGGCTGGCGGGCGACCGTTCCAGACCACGTCCACGAGGGTGTCAACCGGAACGATTCGCCCCGGACTCAGGAGCAGAAGGGCCAGAATCGTACGTTGCCGGGCACCACCGACCTGAACGGTCCGTTCCCCCACGGTGACCATGAGTGGTCCGAGAATTCCGAATCTGAGTGGCTCGCCCAACTGTGTCTCCCCCCGTCGCCACCGGGCCCGGCAGCGCGATCACCCTACCTGTCTGCCGCTGACAGAAAAGAGCCGAGAGCCAAGCTTTGCGGCTGGTGAGACACCATGACCGAAAGCTGATCGATCATCTCGTGAATGGCCGGAATCGATCGGAACCCTACCGGCGCCCGAGCGGCTGCCACGAGGTCTACATCCAGCCAAACCCAGGGAACGGGAGGGTCCCGTTCACGCCTCCCCCCGGCCACCCGGACGCCACCTCCCGGCAGGCCGGGCCCCACCGCCCCGACGGCACCTCTCCGGATCCCGTCAACCTCCGAGTGGCGCTCTTCGTACCCATCCAACCGCCGCCCCCGCGCACGGGCACCCCCCGCACCCCCGGATTTCACACGGCCGCCACGCCCCACCGTCCCCCCACCACCCGCTACCGGCCACCCGAGGCCCCCGTCCGCTCCCCCACGAACCCGATCCGGCCGCCCGCCAGTTCGAGGAGCCGCGGCCGGTCCACGGGGTTGACGGGACGGGCACGGCGGGCGGCTACCCGCGCGCCAGGATGCCGCGCGGCACGTCCCTCAGGTGACCCGGTTCCCTCTCGCCCGCGTAACCGAGGTGCAGGTCGTGACGGGCCCGGGTCGCCATCACGTAGTACTGCATGCGGAGCGCTGCCGAGGTGGGGTCCGTTCCGGCGTCGGCCTCCGTGTCCGGAACCACGACCGTGTCGAACTGGAGGCCCTTGGCACTGGCACGGTGGACGATCACGATGCCGGGGCGTGACAGGTCGAGGGTCCGGTACCGCCCCGCCGTCGCCTGCGCCGTGTACATCTGCGGCCGCAGCCGGGGCGCTTCGCGTTCCAGCCGGGCCAGCAGGTCGAACTGGGCCTGGGTGGAGTGCACCACCACGCCGATGCTGTTGCCGGGCCGGCCCTCGGCGAGGCCGGTCAGCAGCCGCGCCACCGCTGCCTGGTCCGGGAGCGCGTGCAGCCGGGGCAGGGGGCCGTCCCGTTCCGGGAGCGCCGGCGACCCGGGTCCCGTGTGGAACCAGGCGCCGAACTCGGCCGTCTGCCGGGTGTTGCGGTGGTTGGCGTCGGTCGCGTGGGAGTCGCACCCGCCCAGTCCTCGCGCGATCTCCGTCAGGGTGGAGTTCGTCTCGGTCAGCCGCTGGCACTCGTCGGCGAAGACGGTCGTCCGGGCGCCGAGGATCCGGCACAGCCGGTAGAAGGCGGGCGGCAGGTCCTGCCCTTCGTCCACCACGAGCGTGAGCGGTTCGCCCGGATCCCCGAGCGCCGCCCGCTCGTAGAAGGCCGGCCAGTCGTACCAGCCGTCGTCGGTCCGCCGCACCTCACCGCCGTGCCACCGGGCGAGCCAGGAGTGCGCGGTCGCCACGGTGACGGGCGTTCCGCTCGAGGACAGCGCGGAGACCATCGGTCCCAGCGACTGCCGCAGGAGGTTGGAACGGGTCAGCAGGACGGCCGGCCGGCCGGTGAGGGCGAGCATGACGGCCCGCTGCGCGGCCAGCACGCTCTTGCCGCTCCCGGGGGGACCGCTGACCAGGTGGTTCCCGTCGAACGGCAGGCCGTCGAGCAGCGCTCGCTGGGCGGGGGTCAGGTCGAGGTAGGTCAGGGTCATGGCCGCGCTCACTCCTCGGTGGCCGCTGCGCGGGCGGCCGCGACGATCGGCTCGAAGAACCCGGGCACACCGCCGCCGCCGACGACGAGCGCGCGGTCCAGCAGGGTGTTCCCGGTCTCACAGCTCGTCTCCGGGAGCAGCGCGCAGGCGTGGCAGGCGGCGCGGTTCAGGTTCCCGAAGCCCTGACCTGTGTGCTCGGAGCACAGCGGGTCGGCGGAACACCAGGCGGCGGCCTCGGCCATGCGCAGCAGCGTCTCGGCGAGCCGGGGCGACTCCCCCTGCTGGACGAGGCCTCCGAGGGTGCCCTCGGCATCCCCCGCGGCCGTGTACACGAGGACCCCGTACTGGTCGTGCTCGGGCTGGGCGTAGACGCGTTCGCGCAGGCTGGCCGTGGTGTAGCCCGATTCGAACGACAGCTGCCGCACCAGCAGGTGCCCGAGGGTGTGCAGGAGCACGAAGCGCGGGGAGAGCTCCGGGCCCGTCAGGAACTGGAGCCGGTCGCGCTGGAACGAGCGGTCCAGGTCGCTCCGCAGGCCCGCCACCCGGGCCCGTACGGCGTCGTCCTGCTCCCAGGCGGCCAGCGCCGAGGGGTCCAGGGTGAGCAGGACGCCCTCGCCGAAGACTTCCACGGCCGGGAGCCAGCGCAGTCGGCGCGAGGTGTCGGAGGGGACGATCGTGGCATCGGGAGAGACCCGGCTGAAGCCGGACAGGGCCCGCACCTCCCTCAGCCGGTCGGCCAGGACGACGCGGCCGACGCGCTGGTGCAGTCCGGCCCAGGGCTCCGCGGTCTCCCCCTGCAGCCCGAGCGTGGAACCGCGTACCAGGAAGTCACGCGTCCTGGGCGGTTCGGCGGCCGTCAGCGCCGACCATTCCTCGCGCCGCAGGTCCAGCCCGGGGGCGGCGGCGCCACCGGCGGGGGCGGGGGCGCCGGTCCCGGTCTCCTCGGCGAGGAGCGCGTCCAGGAGGGCGTCGTCCACCCCCGTGTCCTCCTTGACCATCTCCCGGAGGGCCTCCCCGCGGGGGGTCCCGGCCGCCTTGCACAGCAGCACCCAGAAGTCGCTCTCGCGCACGCGGTCGGCGAGGGCACCTCCGTCCAGCGCCGGCACCTCGGCCTCGGGCAGCGACAGCGCCGAGTGGACCACCGGGTAGTACAGGTTGCCCGCCGTGCGCTGCACGACCTGGACCGGCTTGGCGCAGTCGGCTGCCTCGCGCGCCCTCTGCCAGGGGTTCCGGCCGGAGCACCGCATGCCGTGGGTGCCCAGGACGTCCAGCAGGTCCCGGGAGGCGCCGCACCCCGGGGCGGCGCACGAGACGGAGAGCGCCTCCAGGCCGCTCGCCCGGTCCGACACGCGGAAGCGCAGCTGTTCGCGCGAGCCGCAGGACTGCCGCTGCGCGGCATCGAGCCGGGCGTGCGCCCAGAACCACCAGTCCACGTCACTGAGGTGCCCGCTGGCACAGATCTGTACGAACCGCATCGGGGCGAGCCGGCGCACCGGCGCGCAGGAGGGACAGCTCGGCGGTGTGCCGGGCTTCTCGTCGCCGATCCGCCAGCGCACCATGCGGCGGCAGGAGCCGCAGAACAGCCAGGCGGGGAAGCGGATGTACGGTGCGCCGGGCGCGTCGGCACGGTCGTACCGGTCGTTGAGCGTCGCGGGGGCGGCGAAGAAGCCGGACACGCCCAGCCGGGAGGCCAGCCGCGGGGATTCCACCGGCTGGCGCACCTTCGGCCAGTCGCCGATGCCCGTCGCGACGAAGGACTCGCCCTGGATGTCGAAGACCGCGCCGACCCCGAAGGGGACCACCGTCTGTGCCTGACGGACTCGAAGCTTGCGGTTCACTGGTCGGCTCCCTTCACCGTCACCTGGCATTCGCGGTCCACGCTGCGCATGGAGTGGAGGGTCTCCCAGAGCCCCCCGTGCTGCTCGAAGTTCTTCAGCAGGTTGTGCTGCCCCTTGCCCTGGCTGCGGTAGTAGAGCTCCTTGCCCTCCCGCGCGGCATCGCGGGCCGCCTCCTCCCACGCCGCGAGCAGGTCGGCCAGTTCCGTGCGGACGGCGTGCGCGGCGCGCGGTCCGCTGGCCCCTGCCTTCCGTGCGAGCAGCTCGGCCAGCGCCCGCGCCTCACCGATGCGGTCCGGGAGTTCCCCGGCCTGGTTCTCGGCGCTCAGCCCGAGCCGGTGGCGTACGAGGATGACCAGCGCGGCGTGCAGGGCCCGCCGGCGTGCCGGCACCGACCACGGTGTGACGCTCGTCGGTTCGACGTGCTGGTAGAGGGAGCGGTGGTAGGGGGCGAAGGTCTCGTAGTGCGAACGGTCCCTGGGGCGCGTGGCGTTGAAGAAGGCGACGACCAGTCCCGGTACGGAGTGGCGGCCGACCCGGCTGGTGGCCTGGATGTACTCGGCCGTGGTCTTGGGCTGCCCCTGCATCAGCATCAGTGCGAGCCGTTTGACGTCCACCCCGACCGACAGCATGTTGGTGCACGGCAGGAAGGACACGGCTCCGGGATGCGTCCAGGGCTTCTCCAGCCGGTCCAGCAGTACGGGCTGTTCGGCCCGCGCCAGGTTGCTGGTCAGTTCCTGGACCTGGTGGTCGGCGAGCGGCCGGACACCGTGTCCGGCGTCCAGGCCCGTGAGCTGGGCGGGGATGTCGTCGGCCGCGGCGGTGACGGTGCGGCCGAGTTCGCGGAGGCTGTGGTGGTACGCGACCAGGGTCCAGTAGGAGTCCCGGTGCTCCTCGGGCAGTTCCCAGGACCCTTGCAGCATCGCGGCGGCGGTGGCGACCGCCGCGCGGCCGGCCGTGTGCCCCTGGGCCATGACGCCGAGGTAGCGCCGTCCGGGGCGCGATGTGTCGGGCTCGGCGAAGTAGGAATGCCGGGCGTCGAGTCCGGCGGGCGGGAAGAGCTGCACGTCGGTGCCGTAGAGGGCACGCACCTGTTCGCCGGAGCGGCGGATCGTCGCGGTGGAGGCGACCACCTTGGGGCCCGTCCCGTCGGCCGTGGCGCACAGGCCGAGGATGGCCGCCTCGTAGAGTCCCACGGTCGTCCCGAGCGGCCCGGTCAGCAGGTGGAGTTCGTCCTGGATGACCAGGGAGGGCGGCAGGGTGTCGTTCCCCGCCCCGAACAGGCTCCCCGCCCGCGGCTCCCAGGCCAGCCGGGCGAACTTGTCGACCGTGCCGAGGACGAAGGTGGGGGGCCGGTCGTAGAGCTGCTCGTCGACCACGGCGACCGGCAGCTCGTCGTGGAAGGCGCACTCGTCCCGGGGACAGTAGAAGGCGAAGGAGTCGGCGGTGGCCCGGATGCCGTAGTCGGCGTGGTCGGCCGACCGGTGGGCGGGCAGGATGCGGGTGCCGCACCAGGGGCAGCGGTCGAGGATGAAGACGTCCTCGGGCCGCGCCGCGGACCGCACGTCCCGGGCCACCCCCTCGGCCGCCTCGTACGAGTTGGGCGAGGTCGCCTCGCCGACCCACAACCCGATCGAGAAGGGCTCCTCCCCGTAGCCGCCGGGATCGGCGCGGCGCATCGTCTCCAGGGCGCACACGGTGGTCGCGGCCCGCTGGAACTGCTGCGTGGTCAGCAGGCTGAGCGTGTACCGGCTGAGCACCGCCGTCCCGCCGCCCTTGGGGTCGCGCCGGCGCAGCACCATCACGAAGGCGGCGAGCAGCAGGTACGCCTCGGTCTTGCCGCCGCCGGTGGGGAACCAGATCAGGTCCGTGGTTCCGCGGTCGGGGTGGCGGCGGTCGGCGACACCGTCCAGGGTCAGGAGGAAGAACGCCAGTTGGAACGGGCGCCACGCGGCGCGGGGGTCCGGCGCCGGATCGACCGCCGCGGGTTCGCGGCGGGCCCGCCGCTCGCCGGCCTGGTCCCGTGCGGAGTGCCGCATCTGCAGGGCCATGGCCAGGTTGGCCGCGCGGAACGCCTCCAGCAGCTCCGGGCAGCCGGGATCGCAGAGGGTGCGTACGCCGGACTCCATCCGTGCGATGGCCGTGCCGATGCGCTCCAGGATCCGGTCGGCGGCGGCCTTGCCCCAGGCGGGCACCTCGACGCCGCACTGTTGCTCGTACCAGTTGCGGTAGTCGGCGGTGAAGTCGGTCAGCTCCTGCCGGAGCCGTGCGACGGGCACGTCCGGGTCGGCCAGGTGGAGCACGTTGAGCACGGGCGCGCCCGTGAGGCCCGCCGCACGCGTGGCGGGTACCTCGGCTTCCGGCATGACCACCGCGCGCAGACCCGTCACGGCCTCGCCGTCGCCGTCGCCGTCGGCGATCTCCTCGACGGCGCAGCCGTGGCCCACGGCGTGGGTGCGCACGTGACGGTACTGCAGGCGCAGTTCCTGCTCCTCCGGATCCCGGCTGGCGAGCCGGACGCTCGGGTACTGCAGGACCCGTCCGTCGAGGGGGCGGACCCCGAGGGCCACTTGGAACAGCATCCGGTCCCACTGCGCCGACCGGCCCAGTGCCGGTTCGGTGCGTGCCGTGTTCACCAGCGCCACGGTCACCAGGAGCCCCGCGCCGAGGGGGCGGCGGCGGATCCGGAGCTCGGCCCTGCCGTCCAGGACGGCGACGGCGTCCTGGTCCGGTCCGACCCGGTGGCTCTCCTCCGCGAGCGCGACCCGCTGCCAGCGGCGCCCCTGGTCCCCCTGGGCCCGCAGGGTGCGGTAGTGGGCGCCACCGCAGCGGACCTCGATGGTGTCGCTGTCCGTGTAGAAACTCAGCCCGAGCGACGAAGGCAGCCAGGAGTTGGACTCGGGTACCGGGTCGTCGGCCGGATTGGTGTCGAGGGCCGCGCCTTCGGTTCCGATGCCGTCCTCGTCCTCGGCCGCCAGCGTCAGCTGCCGCTGGAGATCGGCGTCCTGGGGGTAGAGCGTGCCCATCAGGTACTGGCGGTCGGGCGGGCCGTCGAGGACTTCGTCCTCGCCCTGGGCCGGGCCGACCAGCTGGCGGGCCAGGTAGTCGACGAGTTCTTGTCGGGGATCCATGGCGTTCCTCGGGAAGTGCGGGTTGTCTGCCGGACGGGAAGGACGGGAAGGACGGGGCGGGTCTCAGCCGCGGCGCCACAGGTCGCGCAGCGGCCTGCGTTCGGGCTCGGACTCGGGCACGGGAGCGGGCGCGGGCTCGGGCGCGGTGAGGGCCGCCACCTGTGCCTGCAGTTCCGCGATGCGCGCCCAAGCGTCGTGCTCCGCCTGCGCCACCCGCGCGGCCGCCGCCTGCTCCGCCTCGGCCACGCGCTGAGCGGCCCACCTCTCGACGGCCTCGACCCGCGCGGCCGCGTGCGCGTCGGCGTCCTGGAGGGCCCGCTCCCGCTGTGCGAGCGCCCACTCGACCGACCGGAGGCGGTCGGTGAGCGCGGACACGCGTCCTTCGTGGTCCTGGACCGCGCGCCGCAGCAGCTCCTCGGTCTCGACCGCGTGCCGGCGGGCCGCCGCGAGCTCGCCGAGGACGCCCGCCGCGGACTCGGCGGCCTGCCGGTGCGCCTGCGCGACCTCCTCCTCCGCCTGCGTCCGCAGCCAGGCCATCCGCTCCCCGGCCGCGTGGTGCAGCGAGGCCGCTTGGCGCCGCAGGGACAGGTCGACGCGGCCGAGCATCCGGGACTCCAGCTCGTCGAGCTGCCGCTCGGTGTCCGCGAGCGCGCTCCGGGTACGCTGCCGCTCCCGTTCGAGCGCATCCGCGTGCTCCTCCCGCAGCCGCTCCGCTTCCGCCCCCAGGGCCGCGACGCGCAGCTCGTACTCGGCCCGCAACGCCTCCAGAGCCCCTCGGCCGACCGCCCCGCCCTCCGCACGGGGCGCACCCTCGCCCGGCGCGACGGGCACCCCGGCGCCAGCCGGCACGACAGCCTCCCCGGCGCCAACTGGCACGACGGACTCCCCGGCGACAGCCGGCACGATGGGCACCGGGGTGACGGCCGGCGCGGCGGGCACCCCGGCGCCAGCCGGCATGACCGGCACCGGGGCAACGGCCTGCGCGGCAGCCACCTCAGCAACAGCCGACACGACAGGCTCCCCGGCGGAACCTGACACGACGGACTCCCCTGCGGAAGCCGGCACGATGGACACCTCAGCGCCAGTCGGCACAACGGGCTCCGAGGTCGCGGCCCCGGCCGAGGTGAACTCCTCCAGGGCGTCCCGGATCGCGAGTCTCGACTCACCGCGTACGAGGGGGCGACCCGCCAGGTAGGTCCGCGGCGAAGCACCGTTCAGCGTTTCGAAAACGCGGTCCAGAAAGTCCTCCGGACGCCGCCCGGTGTCCTTGAGGACGCCGAAGAGCCGCTGCAGCACCTGCAGGGCCATGACGACGGAACGGTCGAGGGTGCCCCGCCGCTCGACCACGCCCATGACGTCCTCCGCGGCGGACGGCCCGAGGAGTGCGGCCAGTTCCGCGTCGCCGAGGGCGATCAGCGCGTACTCGGCGAGCCAGGCCACCCCGCCGGCGAACACGACGGGAGCCGCCAACGCCGCTTCC
Source organism: Streptomyces sp. NPDC044002 (assembly GCF_056434525.1). Taxonomy (NCBI): domain Bacteria; kingdom Bacillati; phylum Actinomycetota; class Actinomycetes; order Kitasatosporales; family Streptomycetaceae; genus Streptomyces; species Streptomyces sp. NPDC044002. Next base: position 317,172 of record NZ_JBWKEZ010000001.1, on the reverse strand, counting down.
CAGTCCGGCTGGTACCGCGCCGGCGACGCCACCACCTCGGCCTCCTCCCATTCCACCCCTACCACCGCCTGCGACCCCTGCCCGGCCTGCCGCTCCGGCTCGAACCCCGGCTCCCGCCCAACCACGAGCTCCCGCTCCCGCTCCAACTCCCGCTCCGGCTCCAACTCCAGTCCCGGCCCAAGATCGGGCTCCGACTCCAGCCCAGGCTCAGGCTCCGACTCCGACTCCGACTCCGGCCGGGGCTCCGCCTCCAGCTCCGACTCGGGCTCGGGCTCGGGCTCGGGCTCGGGCCCAGATTCAGGCCCCGCCTCCAGCTCCGGTTCCGGCCCAAGATCGGGCTCCGATTCCAGCTCCAGCTCCAGCTCGGGCCGAAGGTCGGACTCCGGCTCGGACCCGAACTCGGAATCCAGCTCCAGCTCGGGTTCAGGCTCCGACTCAGGCTGGGGCTGGGGCTGGGGCTCCGCCTCCAGCTCCAGCTCCAGCTCCAGCTCCAGCTCCGACTCAGGCTCGGGCTCGGGCTCGGGCTCAGGCCCAGATTCAGGCCCCGCCTCCAGCCCCGGTTCCGGCCCAAGATCGGGCTCCGATTCCAGCTCCGGCCGAAGGCCGGACTCCGGCTCGGACCCGAACTCGGAATCCAGCTCCAGCTCGGGTTCAGGCTCCGACTCGGGCTCAGGCTCCGGCCCCAGCTCCGTCTCCGTCTCCGGCACGGGCTCGGGCTCCGTCTCGAACTCCGGCCCCGGCCCCGTCTCCAGCACGGGCCCCGGCTCCGCCTCAGGCTCGGGCCCCGGCTCGGGCCAAGGCCCCAGCACCCGCTCCAGTACCACCTGGGGCACGGGCTCCGGCCGCGGCTCCGCGGGCAGGGCCTCGGTACGGGCGACCTCACCCAACGGCACCTGCAGCGGCAGCGGCACGGGCACAGCCGCCCGCCGGGCCCGGCCCCGGGCCGCCAGGGCGGCAGCCCTACGGCGCCGCAAGGACTCCCGCGACGGCGCCTTGCGCCGACCCGGCTCCGGGTCCGGCGGCTCGACGTGCCCCGGGCCGAACCCCTCGGCCAGCAGTGCTTCGCGAAGGGCCTTGAACGCCTTCACCTCCACCTGCCGGACCCGCTCCCGCGTGACGCCGAACTCCTGCCCCAGCTCCTCCAGGGTCGACTTCTCCCCGCCGTCCAGACCCGTGCGGCGCAGCAGGATCCGCGCCTCCCGCCCCTCGAAGCGCGCGACCAGCGACAGCAGGTGCTCGTGCACGATCGCATCCATGGCCAGCCACTCCGCCGACGGCAGCGGCCGTTCCAGGGCGACCACCTCCCCCAGGTGCGTGCCGTCTCCGATCTCCCGGTCCAGGGAGTCCGTACGCCGGCTGACCCGCCGGACCTCCTCGACCCGCGCCACGCTCAGGTCGCAGGCCACCGCGACATCGGCGGCGCTCCAGGGGCGCCCTTCCATCTGGAGCCGGCGCTCCGCCGCGGCGACCTTCCGGACCAGCTCGTGGAAGTGGACCGGGATGCGGATGACCGTCCCCTCGTCGGCGATGGCCCGGCCCATCGACTGCCGGATCCACCACGTCGCGTACGTGGAGAACTTGTAGCCCTTGGCTGGGTCGAACTTGACCGCCGCCCTGAGCAGGCCGAACACCCCGTGCTGGAACAGGTCCTCGTGGTCGAGGCCCTGCCCCCCGTGGCGCAGGGCGATTCCGTGCACGAGGCCCTGGTTGTGCAGGACCAGGCAGTTGCGTGCGCGGATCCGGAGGTCGGTGGTCGGCAGCGCGGCCATCGCGTCGGCGTCCGGCTCGGCCGCGATGTGGTCGGGGCCGCCCCGTACGAGCACGGCGAGGCCCACCTCCTCCTCGGCGGTGAGCCTGCGCTTCTCGGGCCGCCGGGTGAAGCGGCTCTCGTCCAGTACCGCTTGCGCGGCCCTGACGGCCCGCCCGAGGTCTCCGACGGGCTGGGGCGCCGCACCCTGCTGAGGACGCCGGTCCGGATCGAAGTCCTCGGCCTCCCACTCCCCCTCCCCGAACTCGGGCTCCACGTCCTCCTCTGCCGGCGCGCCCGTCGCCGCCTCCACCCGAAGGGGAGCCGTTCTCCGGAGCTCGCCGGTCTCCGCCGGGGTGAGCCCGGCGAGCCTGGCCACCCCGTCCACGGTGTCGGAGCCCACCAGCCCCTGTTCGTCCGCGTACCGGAGCAGTAGGGCCCGTACCGGGCCCAGCCGTCCGGAAATTGACGGATGTACAACCTTTCGGGGGCCGGACCGGTCCTGACCCGTGTGCCCCGCTTCCTGTCCGATCCGCAGCCCCAGGCGGGCCAGTTCGCCCGTCAGGCGTTCCTGCTCCGCCTGCGCCAGCCCGAGACCCCCGACGCACCGGCGGAAGTCCTCGGCGGAGACCACGCCATCCACGGCCATCCGGCCGAGTTCGGCGTACAAGTGCCGCAGCGCGTTCCGGAGTTCGGCCGCACCTCGCTCACCCCGAGGCTCTGCACCCATCACGGCCACCCCTCCCTCACCCGTTCAAGGACGACCCTAAGATTCACTCGTTGACAATGTCAACACGCAAACGACCAGTCAGCTCCCCTCACTGCTGTGTACACCTCCACACCCGCCAAAGCCCCCCGCAACCGCCGCCGCCAGCTGCACCGATCCCCGCATACAGGCGCTGACCTGCCCGTATGATCAGCGTCGGAGTGCCGTCGGAGTGCCGTTCCAGGGTGGGGAGTTCACGTCGTGCCGCAGCTCGCGTTCGCCAACAGCTTCTGGGAGAGCTACGACGTCCTGGAGAGGCCGCTCAAAGCCGGCGTGCGCAAGGCGATGGAGAAGTTCCAGAAGCTGACCGTCGCCGAGCTCTACGCCGACAAGGGCCTGCACCTGGAGTCCGTGGACAAGGCGCGCGACCCCCGGATGCGGACGATCCGCGTCAACGACTTCTGGCGGGGCGTGGTCCTCTCCCCCGACGACGGCAGCGACGTCTTCCTCCTGGTCAACGTGGTCCCGCACGACGACGCGTACACCTGGGCGGCCAAGCGGCTGTACACGACGAACAAGGCGACGCGGGCGCTGGAGGTCCGTGACGTCGTCGCGATCGAACAGCTCACCCCGACCATGGAGAAGGCCGCCGCCCAGGCCCCCGCCCTCCTCTTCGGCCGGTATTCCGACACCGTCCTGCGCGACCTCGGCATCGACGACCAGGTCCTGCGGGCGGTGCGCACCGTCATCGACAAGCCGCAGCTGGAGGCGTTCGGGACGCTGCTGCCCGAGGACCAGTTCGAGGCGCTCCAGTTCCTCGCGGAGGGGTTCACCCCCGAGGAGGTCTACCGGGACGTCGTCGCGATCCGGCGGCCGGCCGGCGCCGCACCCGGTCCGGACCCGACCCTGGCCGCGGCGATCGCCAACACCACGAGCCGCATCACGCTGGTGACCAGCGCGGACGAGCTGACGGAGATCCTGAACAAGCCGTTCGCCGCCTGGCGGGTGTTCCTGCACCCCTCACAGCGCCGGGTCGCCTACCGGGCCTCGTACGGCGGACCGGTGCAGGTGACCGGCGGACCGGGCACCGGCAAGACCGTCGTGGCGCTGCACCGCGTCAAACACCTGCTGTCGCTCGCTCCCGGCACCCGGATCCTGCTCACCACGTACACGAACGCCCTGGCCCAGTCGCTCCGGGAGAGCCTGTCCCTGCTGCTCGACGGGGACGAGGGGCTGCTGGACCGGGTGGACGTGACCACCGTGAACGCCTTCGCCCACCGGACCGTGGCGGAAGGCGGCACCCGGGTGCCGTCCCCCCTGGGCGACCGGGAGGAGCGGCAGATCTGGCAGCGGGTGTTGAAGAAGCTGCAACTCCCCTGGTCGGAGCAGTTCCTCGCGCAGGAGTACCGGCACGTGGTCCTGGCGCAGGACATCCGCGACCTCGACACCTACCGGACCGCCCTGCGCCGGGGCCGGGGGAACGCCCTGTCCACCGCGCGGCGGGAGCAGTTGTGGCCCGCCGTCGAACTCTTCGAGTCGATCCTGGCCGGCCAGGGCTCCGTCACCCACCTCCAGGTGTGCGCACGGGCCGCCCGGCTGCTCGCCGGGGCGGCGCCGGCCTACGACCACGTCGTCGTCGACGAGGCCCAGGACCTCCACCCGGCCCAGTGGCGGGTGCTGCGCGGCGCGGTCGCCCCCGGCAGCGACGACCTGTTCATCACCGGGGACCCCCACCAGCGGATCTACGACACGAAGGTGTCCCTCGGCTCCCTGGGCATCTCGGTGACCGGGCGCACGACCCGCCTGCGCCTCAACTACCGCAGCACGGAGGAGATCCTGACCTGGTCGACCGGCGTCATGTCCCCGGTGTCGGTCGAAGACCTGGGCGGCGCGGGCCCGGACAGCCTCGCCGGCTACCGCTCCGTCCTGCACGGACGCCGGCCCGGCCTGGAAGGGCACGGTTCCGAGCCGGCCGAGGTCGCGGCGCTGGTGGACCGGGTGCGGGAGTGGATCGCCCAGGGCGTGAAGCCGTCCGAGATAGGCGTCTGCGCCCGCTTCAACCTCCTCCTGGACAAGGTCTACGAGCGTCTGGCGGCGGAAGGGATCCCGGTGGTCCGGGTACGGAACAATCCGGGCCCGGCGGAGGACGGGGTGCGCCTGGCGACCATGCACGCGATGAAGGGGCTCGAATTCCGCTGCGTGGCGGTCCTCGGGGTGACGGCGGGGAGCCTGCCGTTCGGGCGCGAGGTCACGCCCGCCTCGATCGACGCCCTCCAGCACGAATCGGACCTGCTGCGGGAGCGGTGCCTGCTGTTCGTCGCCTGCACCCGGGCCCGTGAGGCGCTGCACGTCTCCTGGTCGGGACTCCCGAGCGGCTTCCTCCCCGGGACCGCCGCCCACTGACCCTCAGCCGTCCTCGCCCTCGCCCTCACCCTCGCCCTCAGAGGGCGCGAGCGCCCCGTTCCCCAGCCCGTCACGGGCCAGCTCCGCCGCCCGGCGCCCGAGCTCCGCGACCTCCCGCACGCACTGCTCGAACTCCTGCACGGCGTTGAAGGCCCGTCCGTATCGGCGCTGCGCGGCGATGTCCATCTTCGGAACCCTGCCGCCGCGGCCGTCGAAACGGTAGGTGCCGGTGGCGCTGGTGGAACGCCGGGTGTTCGCGGCATTGTGCAAGAAGCCGCGGAGGTAGTCGGTGTCCAGCTGGTCGCTGACCGAGGCCGGCTCGGAGTCCCCGAACTCGACGAGACCGGCCCGCGCGAGTTCGGAGACGCTCACCGTCGAAGCCTCCAGACTGCCTGCCCCCGCACCCTCGGCGAGGGCGGGCAGTAGTCCGGCGAGCCGGTCGAGCTGCCCCTCCAGCCGGGCCCGCAGGGCGGCGTACTCGGCGAGATGGTCACGGTGGGAGGCCATGGCGTACCTCCCAGGCGTCAGATCAACAGCATCATCCAGCAGGTCCACGAGAGGAACATCGGCCACCTGGTGCGGGGCGGGATCCAGCGGCCCGTCCGGCTCGTTCCCGGTCAGGTCCACCAGCCGCACGGCGGTAGCCGCGTCACGCACATCCCGGGGCCGGGTCAACTCCCACACATGCACGGGCAGCGCGTGCGAGGCCGCGACCCCGGCAGGCAGGGCGACGACCCGCGTGAGCACGCCCCGGCGCACGATCTCCGCCCGGATCCGCCGGCCCGCCTTGCGGTAGGCGACCGAGGCGGGCATGACCACGAGGACCCGCCCGCCCGGAGCGGTGTGCGCGTACGCGTGCTGCAGCCAGGCCAACTCCCCCTCCGCCTTCGGCGGCGTACCGAACTCCCACCGCGCATCGAGCAGCAGGCTCTCACGGCCCCATTCGGTGACGCCGACGGGCGGATCGCACACCACCAGATCGGCCCGCACGTCGGACCACTGGTCGGCACACAGCGAGTCCCCCTCCACGACGGCCACGCCCCCCTGCCCCCCGAACTCGGCACGCAACTGGGCCAGCCGCGCACTGTGCGGCTCCCGCTCCTGCCCGAAACGTTTCACCCCGTGGCGGGGCCCGACGGAGAGCAACAGCGTCCCGATGCCACAGGCAGGATCCAGCACCGTACTCCCCTCGGCGAGGGGCGGAGCCAGATGCCGAAGCGCGCGGACGATCCGCTCGGAGGTGACCCGGTCGGCCCCGGACCGCCCGCCGGACTCGGCGACCCGAAAGGCCAGCGCCTCAACGACCTCGCCGGCGGCCCCGTCCCGCGCAAGCCCCTCGGCAAGCCGCCCGGCCTCCCCGGGCAGCCCGCCGGAAGCACCCTCCCCCCCGGCCAGCCACCGCGCGACATCCGCGACCCCCGCGACGACGTCTTCCCCATAGGCGGCCCGCACCGCCTGCCAGAGCCTCACCTCATCGGAGACGCCCTGTCCCTTGCTCTGACTCTCCAGCCACTGCTGCACCTCACCGAAGGCAAAGAGCGGACTGTTCACACCGCCCCCGACAGGAGCGGGAAAGTCCTCGTACCGCCGCCGCCAATTGGAAACAGCCGCCCGCGTCACACCAGCGAGCCGGGCGATCTCAGACCCGGAAACCAGCTGCTCCGGCGACCCACCGTCCACGTCAGCCATGCCGTCAGCGTACACGAAGGCCCACCACAGCCGCCCCGCCCAACACGTTGACAACGTACACGCACCAACGGTGACGCCGAGGCCTGACGAGGCGATCGTCCCGGCGCGGGACGAGTTGACGCCTGGCAGGTCGTTTCACGAGGCGCGACGCTCATCGAACGGTGGCAGTGGTGCCCGATCGTCGAGCATCGCCACGCCTACGCCCCGGAGCACTGACTCAGACAACTCCTGTGATCTTGAATGCGGCCCAGAACAGCGGGTTCTCGTCGGCCTGTTGCTCCATGTGGCTTCGCCAGTCCGCAGAGATCGCCTGAACGGCAAATTCCGCGGCGAACACCGGACCTGCCTCCGCGGGCACTCGCCACCATCGTTCCCGTAGGTAACGGACAGTGCAGGCATATGCGGTGTGGGAGTCAGCACCGACGCTGAGATGCGCGTGGAGCACGGTAGAGAACACGACACCCTGCAGGTCAGTGATATCCCACAGGGTGGAGATGACCGCCTTTGCACCGCGGGCGAGAAATGCGGACTCGATGCTGCGCAAGGTCTGCACAGTACGACCGGTGCCTTCATGCGTGCCCGTTCGACAAGCGTTCAGGACGACCAGGTCGACACTGGAGAAGACTCCGTCAGCGAGAACCCGGCTGGAAGTGAGCATGGCCGCACCGAGTGAATCGCCGTGCAGAGCGAGTCCGGCAGCCCACCGATTCGGGTGTGTGAGGCCATGTGCCGCGACATGAACGATCCGGGCCATGGACATCATGTGCAGAGCGCGGTCCGGGGTCGCCTCCTCTCGCGTGAGGACTTCCACGCTGTCGTGGAGGCCGGCGATCGCGTCGGCTTCGCATAGCGGCCCGCTGATCAGCCCGAGGCCTGGGAGGTGACCACCACCGTGTGCCACTACCAGGACATCGACCACGGCCGCGTATCGCTGGGACCTCTCGATGGCGGACACAAGTCGAGCCGTAGGAGCGTAGACGACTTGCTCGAAGGCGTTGATCAAGGTGGAGGTGCGGGTGCTGTCGAGAGGAGCTGCATGCAGGGGCAGTAGCTCCAGCGGAGCTGTGGGGCTGAGCACTAACCGACTGAATTCATGCGGTGAGGCCATCTCGATGATGGCTTGCGCCAGCCCAGCGCACTGGGCGAGCAACTGGTTCAGATAGTTGTGCCATCCACGTCGAGAGTGATCCGGTGCTTGCCGCGTCCATTCATCAACCGCGCGTGCGATAGGCCGCAGGGGGAAGTCTTCACACGACACCAGGTCGAAGGACGAGCGGCCCGCACGGGACCGACACACCGCGAGCTGGAGGATGCCATACCGGTCGATGAAGTGGACGAACGCTGTTTGCTCATCCACCGAGGGTTTGACGGAGTGGTGACTCCATCGCGCCATTCCGCTGCCTCGCTCTGTGGCCGCCCGAAGGAGTTCAAGAGCGCGATGCCTGGCCTCGGCAGCAGCCTTCAGCTCCGCGTCTTCATCCGACGGGCTTTCTCCGTCGAGCAGGCTGGCGGCATGCCGTGAGCGTACCCAGGCGAGGTGGCGTGCGGAGGCCATAAAGGATTCGTATTCAGCGGCGTCGGGCTCAAGGGTGAGCTCATCATGGATGTCCTCACCCTTCGCGGTTTCACAGAGCTGGAAGGCAACCTCCGCGGCCTGATCGTGCCCGTCTAGGGCGATCCTTTGCCTAATCGTGTGCGTCTCGTCCCCGACCAGCCGACGGAGAGCTGCGATCGCAGCCTCCTTCGCCCGGGCGCACAGCTCTTCGGGCAGACCGAGCCGCATGCTGCCCACGGCCCTGAGTTCACCGTCGCCGACAAGCTGGACGATGCAGAGGCGGGCGTAACCGACGGTCGCGAGATGCAGCAGCTCCCAAGCGTGCTCCACCCAGGAGAGGGAGTAGGTGTACGGAGCCCGGAACGGAGGGTCGGGGTCGGCCGGGCTAGTGGGAAACTCGAACCACAGCCTCAGACCGTCGCCATACTCCTCGACTCCGAACCCGTAGCGCGTTGACGGTTCCATCAACGCCCGCACGGCCGCCAGAAGCGCATCCGTCTCCGCTGTGGCCAGCCAGACCGGGTGAGGACCTGCCTGTCCGTGGAAGAAGCGGGATCCGCACGTGATGACCTCCTCAGCGATCCAGCCAGGAACCGAGGAGCTACGGATGGCGGAATCCGGTCGCCACAACAAGGCGTCATCCGATCCCAGATCGGCTCGATGCAGGCCCCAGCCGGCCCGAAGGCACTCCTCCCCGTACCGTTCGTCCTCCGTTTTAGGCACGATCAGGTTCAGCTCATGAGCCGTCAGACGAGACATGGTCTGTCGCATCTGGGCATCCCACACGTCGAGGTCGGTGCGTAAGCCTGTCAGAAGCTCCGGCGAGAGAACCCTGCGATACACGGTCTCTTCCAGGTCAAGGCGGCGGAGCCAGCGCCTCGCCACCTCCGTGAGATCCGGCCTGTCAGCCAACCCCGGCCTGGTGCTCAGAAAAGCATCAGGAAGGGTGATCTTCATCAAGCCTCTGGTCGCGAGGACCTGCGTACACACCGTCGCCGTTCCGGTGGCGGACTCGTGCAACAGATCCGGGGGCAGAAACGCGAAGGGATCCTCCGCATTGCTCAGAACAGTGTTGACAACACGTTCGTCCTCAAGGCCCCACAGCGTCATGAGCTCGTCGCGGACCTTCTCAGGTGCGTGTGCCGACAGCCTGCGGCCCGCCCACAGATCGATCAGCAAGGCATGAAGTCCGCTTATGTCCCACCATCGCTCCCAGGGCACCCCAGCCCCGCGAACCGTGCGCAGGACGGGCATGACGAGGTCGCGAGCCACTACCGATCCGGTTGTCCCCGGGAGGACCAGGCCGGTCGATCGGAGCTGATCGCCGATTGCCTGCGGGGAGCTGCATGCGATGTCACCCGTCGCAATGCGGGTCAGGAGGGCGGCAAGGGTCAGTTGATCATCCGCGACCCACGCGGGGAACATGCCGGCAAGGCATGTCTCGGGTCTCAGCTTGCGGCAAACCCGGGCTGCGAGACCGTCAACCCACGTGGTGCGCATTCGAAGCAGATGGTCCCGCATCAGTCGTCCCGGCTTCCCCGACAGTGAGCAATCGCCACGCCATTATGGCCGCAGTGCCCGCAAGTCATCGCAGGTTCGAGGTGCTTCGGACCATGCGGGCACGAAGTTGGTGTAAGAGCTCTTCAGAAGGGCCACAACAATGTCGCACGCGCCTACCACGGTCACCCAGGTCGTGATCGTTCTCCTTCTGCTACTCCCCGGCGTGATCTACCAGTTCGTCCGCGAACGCACCCGCGGTCCGGTGCCGGGCCACAGGGACCTCGGGGAGCGCATACTCCGAGCCGTGACCGCGGGCATCGCCCTTGACACCCTTTATGTCATGTTCGCCGGCCCGTGGTTGGTGCACTTCGTCTACGATCGTCGCCGGGGATGGCTGACCGGCGCGGCCGACAACCCTCGTATCGCCGCTTTGACAGCGGCCAGCCTGTTGATCGTGGTACCGGCCGCTGCCGCCGGGCTCACCTCATGGCTGGGCTCGCGGGGAAGCCAATCCACCTACGATCCGATCCCCACCGCCTGGGACAAGGTTTTCCGGCGTCGGAGCCACTGCCTGGTACGCGCCCGCCTCAAGAGCGGTCACTGGGTGGGTGGATATTACGGGGAGAGGTCCTACACCTCCGGCTACCCGGAAGCCCCAGACATGTACCTGCAAACCACGTGGGCCTTGTCCAGCGCTGGTTCGTTCGAACGTCCGCTGCCGCGTTCCGGCGGCATCTATATTCGGATGGACGATGTGGAATTCCTCGACTTCGTCGAGGTATCGCCTGGAGCCGAAGAGGGAGACACAGCGGGTGACCGGAACACGAGCGCAGTTGGACCCCAACGGGAAGAGGGGGTATCGGCCCGTCGGGAGTCTGCCCGAACCGACGCAGGCTCCGCCGACACCGCCTCCGGTCACTGAGCCGGGCAGCGGCACCGGCAGCGGCACCGTCACGGCCGACGAAGAGTGACGTGATACGTCCATAGCCTTGCCTCAGCGCCAAGACCGCGGGCTGAGAGTCGGGGCGTAGCACTCTCTCGCCGGACACCGAAAGCGCACCCCGTCGTCAATGGAACGCCGAGGGCGGGGTCCTGGCGTCTGCCGCGAGCATCTGTCTCGGCTCACACTCCAGTCGGTGACAGGAAAGGACTGGGCTCCCCCGCCCAGGACACGTACAGGCCATCGCGGGCGCGGGTGCAGGCGACGAACAGCAGGCAACGTTCCGCCAGCAGGTCGGCCTCGTGCTGGAGGCGGTCGATGTCCACGGGCGTCACCGCCTTGGGGAATGGCACGGCGCCCTCGTGGACACCGACCACGGCGACACATCGATACTCCAAGCCCTTGAAAGAGTGCATGGTGCCCACGTTCACCGCGTCGGCCACCGTCGGCCGGTCCGCCCGCAGTCGCTGCGCGGGGATGCCGGCCGCCCACAGGCGCTCCGCCACCTGGTCGCAGGTCCGATTGAAGCGGGCGCTCACGCCGATGTCACCGGGTGCGATCCCCTCCTCCAGCCAACCGTGGACGCGCGCGACCAGCGCTGTCAGCTCCGCCTCCGGGGAACCGGCCGCGTGGATCTCGGGGCCGCTCCCGTGCAGGGCTGAGCGGTAGCCGAGCAGAGTTTCATGGCGGGCGTCGTCCTCAAGCTCCGCGAAGGGGCGTCCTACAAGGAGCGAGGTGGACCAGCTCAGAATCTCGTGTGTGGAACGGTAGTTCTTGCGCATCTTCGTCGACCGCCCCGCGACTTTGATGCCGACTGCCTTCAGGGAGACCTTGCTGTCGTAGATCCGCTGGTGCGGGTCGCCCGCGATGAACAGGTCATCCGGGCGCACAGGGGTGGCGGCGCGCAGGAGGCGCCACTGGGCGGGGTGCAGGTCCTGAGCCTCGTCGACGACGACGTGCCGATAGCACGGCCCGGTCCCCTCCAACAGGTCCGCGGCCTCGGTGCAAGTGCCCAGGTAGGTCCGCAGCCCGTCGGAAGCCAGCCGGGCGGTGAACTCCTCAATGGCGCCCCACACCGGCCGGCGAGCCGCCGCGGTCAGCGCGCTGCCCCGCCCTTTACGCTCGACGGCTTCGTACTGCTCGTATGTACGCAGGTTCTGGGCGAGGACGACGTGTCTGTACTCCTGGGCGAGGAACTGCGGGCTCCCGGTGAAGCCCGCAGCCCGGGCGGCCTGCTGCCAGCGTGCCGTCTCCTCTTCGGCACGCAGGGGCCGACGCGACGTGGACAGCACCCGCCCGGCGAAAGCGTCGACGGTCATGATGTCCACGTGTTCCCGTACTGTCACGTCGTCGACGAGCTCCGCGAGGCCCGCACGCAGGGCGGCCACCAGTGCGTTGGTGAAGGTGGTGAGCAGGATGCGGTCGCCGTCCCGCAGGTGGCCGAGCAGGTGTCGTACGCGGTGCAGGGCGACGACCGTCTTACCTGTGCCAGGACCTCCGGTGACCTGGGCAGGGCCGGAGTAGGAGGCCCGGTAGGCCACCTTGTGCTGGGACGGGTGCAGGAAGACCCGCCAGGCGGCGAAGGGCTTGTCGAGAATGTCCCTGAGCTCGTCCGTTCCGGTGACCAGGGCAATGCGGGTGCGGGTGCGCCGGATCGCGGCCTCGTAGTCGCCCGGGTTCACGGGCTCCGAGCTGTCGGCGCCGGCCAGGTTCACGGCAACCACCTCGCGCCACACGTCCTCCACGGTGAAGCCGGCGGCCAGGTACTCCAGAACCTCCCGCTGGTCCTGGGGGAAGAACGGCGCGAAGGCCTCCAGCTGCTCCGCACTGGTCAGGACCCGGGTCTGCCGCAGGGTCGTCCCGTCGACGCCGAGTGCCGCGAGGTCTCCGTCCGAGAACCGGGCGAAGAGCCGCCGCTCAGGGGCGGGGGCGATCCGCTCGTACGCGGGGGTGAGCTCCTCCAGGACGGCGATGTCGCGGATCTCGACGGCTCGGGTGACCGTGTTGATGCTCGCCTTCTGCTTGACGGCCCAGGCATTGGCCTCGTCGTGCGGCAACACGCGCAGCAGGACGTACGTATCCCCGCTGTCGGGGGCCAGTACAACCCCTCGGGTGCCGCGGTCGATCCGAATCGTCCGGATGTGCGGGTCTCGCGCGCCTTTGAGCGACTCCAGTTTCAGGCCGGGGTCCTTGAACAGCTGCTCCAGCGTGAGCCGTTCGAACTTCTCCCAGGCGTCGAAGACCCCCTTGCGGACCGTGCCCTGGAGTTTGGGCAGCTGGGAACAGAAGGCAATGTCGAAGGCGAGGCGGGGCATGAGTGGTCTCCTCCATCGGGCGCGGGAGAGGCACCGGGCCGGCCTTCCGGTCGGCGCCCCTCCCGGCTGTCGTCAGTCGCTCTCGCCGCTCGGCAGAGGTTCTTCGAGACCGCTGAGGACCCTCCAGGCCAGGTCGGCAAGAGTCTCGCCGGCGGAGGTGAGCCATCGAGCCGTGCCCTGGTTCGCCACCGGTCGCTGGTCCCACTCGGCCAGCTTCCACATGTGGGTGATCAATCCGGACGGCGAGTACTGCTTGCCGTCGGCCGCCCACAGCACAGGCCGGGACCGGTGTTTGACCCAGGTGGCACGCGAGCGCCGCTCGTCCACGGCCAGCCAGCCCGCAAGGGCCTCGGCCTCCATGGGGTAGGCGGTGGTCAGGGTGAGGGGGTCACCTTCTTCCAGTGCGCCCTGGTCGATGAGAACGTGTACGGCGTTCGGTCGGCGGGGTTTGCGCTGTGTAGGAATACGGCGGTACTTATCCCGTTCGACCGGGTCCGGCGCTGCGCCGCGGTCGAGTACCCGGTCGGCGATCTCGCGGCAGCGGACGACGTCCGCGCACACCGCGCGGATCTGTGACCGGTCGCCATAGAGTTCGTCGATCGTCGCGGCGACCGTGGGAAGCAGTTCCTTGATCAGGTCGGGCACCCGTGCCACAGCGGCAGCGGACCATTCGAGCCTGGGATCAGGCTCGTCGATCGCCTCGGTGTCCAGGCTCCGGAACGCAAGGTGCGCGAGCAGGTAGGGACCGTGCTCGATGAGTGCGGCGCCACGGCCTCCATAGCGCGGGCGCAGGGTGTGAAGCGCTCGTCGGACAGCTCGCAGGATCTGCACCCCGTTCCACAGCAGGTACGCCCCGGGCTGCGGCCGGAAGAGCACGTCATAGATGCCCTGGTTACCGCGCTCCCATAGGACGTCCAGCGTTGTGGCCATCCGGGCGGCGTACTGGCTGTCGGGATGGGCACAGGCGAGGGCACACGCGGCTTCGACGACCGAGCACCCCGTGTCCTCCGGCGGGTCCAGTTCACCCCGGCGAACGCTGTAGTCGAGCCCGAGCTCCGCGCGCATCTCTTCCAGGATGGCGGCCTGTACCGGGTCGAGCGCGATGAAGTCGCGCGGCTCCACCCGGTTCTGTCTATTCGTCGCCTGAGTGGTCCGCTTGGCAAAGTCCGCCGACTTGCCCGTGACGATGATCCGCACGGGCACCTGCGCGGAGGCTGCGCCTTCATCGGAGGCGACGGCATCGGCCACGGACCTGACCGTCTGGGCACCGTTCACGACGCTGGCGTTGTACAGCCTGAGCGTCAGCGGGTAGGTATGGGGGGTGCGCATCGACTGATACGTCTTCTCGACCGACTCGCAGAGCACGGTGATGCCGTTGTTGAAGTAGAGGAAGTGCGCGGGCTCATCGGTGAGGGTTTCGATCAGTTCGTTGTTGATCGAGGTCCTGCCCAGCGGGTTTCGAATATTGAGGTTAAAAAGGTGGGAGCCGTGCTCGGCCCACTCTGCGACGATCTCCGCCGCGACGACACCCTGATACGACTCGTAGGGCGCGTTGACCCCGAACCACGGAAAGAGAACGGTGTCGAGCTCTACGGGCTTGGGAGCCAGGTCCTTCCGCACCGAGGCCCACACGTCGGGAGCGAGGATGATCTCGTGGTCGAGGAGGTCACCAAAACGGTTGAACTCCTTTTCGCCGTTGATCAGAGCCTGCCGGAACCCCTCGATCACCTCGTCCGTGCGCATGAGTACGACGACCTGGGTGACGGGCACAGGCCCTCGCGACATGACGGCCTTGGCCTGTTCCGCGAGGCGGCGGCCACGCGGGTTGAAAGGCGCGAAGTCCTCATCGTCGATGAGCCTCAGCCCTGCCAGCAGTTCGAGAACGGCCTCGCGCTCGCTCTTGGCCTTGCCGTAATGGCTCCACTTCGCCTGAACGAGGTAGACGTGCGGGTCGGGTCCGTCCACCACCGCAATCGCGTCGATCCCCTGGTCTGCGATTCCGTCTATGACGGTGTCCGCCGCCTCCTGTGGGCTGAAGCCGGTGACCATCCGTACGGCCTGGGCCGTCAGCGCTCTCGACAACAGTCTTGGCTCGCGCTCCTGGGGCGACTTGTCTTCCAGGTCGCTGATGTGCAGGAGGCCGCCGTCCACGTACACGGTCCGAAGTGCCTGCTCCACCTGACGCACTTGAAGGGCCACGCCATCGCTGCCGTGTCCAGCCTTCTTCCCGCTCATGATCTCTCCTTCTCTGGTGACCGGGGACCGACCCGGCGACAAGGCCTCGGCGATTGACTGACGTACCTGGGGACGGGCTCAGGTCGCCCGGCCGTCAAGGTCCAGCCGTATGAGCGCCAGCGCCTCGGCGATCTCCGCTGTGAGCTCGTCCGCGGGCCCGTAGACGACGTTCAGGTCGCCGTGCAGCGGTTCGAGCACGAACAAGGCGTCGGCCGCGCGGCCCTGGGCGAGCAGCAGCATGCCGATGTCACGGCGCAGCTCCAGCGCTTCCTCACTGGCATCGCTGTCCACGGACCGGACAATGGCCAGCACTGATTCCAGTGCCGTGAGCGCCTCCGTCACCTGGCCGAGTTCGGCACGGCAGCGAGCGGCCTGGGCCCGGCAGGCGCGGGCCCGTTCGCTCGTGGGCCCCGCGATGCGCCCGTATGCGTCCGCGAGCGTGTTGAACTCCGGCAGGGCGGCACGGTAGTCCCCGCCCAGGAGCCGGATGGCCGCTCGCTGGGTGCGCAGTTCGAGCACCTGTCGATTGTCGGTGCCCAGGGCGAGGGCGGCCGGTTCGATGACCTCGCTCAGCACCTCCGCGGCCTGCGCGAACCGCTCTTCCTCCAGGAGGGCGTCGGAGTGTGCGTATGCCTCCTTGATGTCCGCCCTGAGTCCGTCCGGTACGGGGACGGGTGCAGGGGCCGGCTCCCCGGAGGGCGCCGGGGCGGTCACCTGCCGCGGGCGGGAGCGGGGCGCGTACGGGTGCCTGAACAGCCCGGTCGGGTCCGGCGCTCCGGCCGGACCGCTCTCACCGGGCGCCGGTTCCTGGCCGGCCTGTGGGAGGAAGGGCCGCAGCCGCTCGTACACCTCCTGAACGTCGGCGGGCCGCGCCTCGGGGGCCTTGCGGAGCAGGTGCAGGACGAGTTCCTCCAGGGCGGCCGGGACCTCGTCGCGCAACTGCCGGAGCGGGATGGGGGCTGCGCTGACGTGCTGGTACATGACCGCGAACTCACTGTCCGCCTGGAACAAGGCACGTCCGCAGAGCAGTTCGTGCAGAACGCATCCGAGTGCGTACAGGTCCGTTCGCGGCGTGACACGCCCGCCGCGGACCTGCTCGGGTGCCATGTACTGGGACGTCCCGATCGGGCTGCCTGTCGCGGTCAGCTTGGTCGCGTCAGTGCGCAGGATGGCCGCGATGCCGAAGTCCAGGACCTTCACGGTCCCGTCGCGCGCGACGAGGACGTTGCCCGGCTTGAGGTCTCGGTGGATCACCGGGACCTCGTGCGCGTGCGACAGCACGGTGGCCACCTGCGCTGCCACGGCCACGGCCCAGCTCACCGGCAGCGGCCGCGCCGGGTCCACGTAGGCGGACAGCGGGACGCCCTCGACCAGCTCCATGACGAGGAACAGTCGCTCGTGGGTGTCGTCGAGGACCGCGTCGTAGACCTGCGGCACGCCGGGATGCTGGATTCGGGCCGTGATCCGGGCCTCGCGCCGGAACCTCTTGGCCAGCTCGTCCGCCATCTGCGGTGAGGTAACGGCCTGGGGCCGGATGAGCTTCACTGCGACGGGCCGGTCGAGCACGGCGTCGTAACCGCGCCAGACGTCGCCCATGCCACCGTGGCTGAGCTCCTCCAGGAGTTCGTAACGTCCGGCGATCACCTGCTGCGGCACCGTGCCCCCGCCCCGTCGTGTTTCTGTCGCCGACGTGCGTACCGAGGTGGTGTCGGCCGGCCCGACATGTCGGGACCAGTGTGGTGGGGGTGGCGATCTTCCGTCCAGCGGAGGGCGGGAAGGTCTGTCACATATGGCCGAGAACCGCCCTTGCGTCCTGACTCTGCCGGTCCCCCTCGGCCCACACGATCTGAGACGGCGCGGGGGGGGGGGGGGGCAGGGGGGGGGGGGGGGGGGGGGGGGAGGGGGGGGGGGGGGGGGGGGG